>JAJYCH010000478.1 GCA_021778575.1 Planctomycetota bacterium | reverse complement strand
CAGAAGCTTGAACGGTTGCTCGAAGGGCAGACCGACCGACCGTCGCGAGCGATCCTGGCCCAGTCGTACCACGAACTCGGCACCCTGACCCAGAAGATCGGCATCGAAACCGATGCGCTGGCCGTGCATCGCAAGGCCCTGGCGATCCGCCGCGAACTGGCTGCCTCGCCCGGGGCCGATTCCTCGACCAGGCTCGACCTGGCCCGGAGCCTGATGGCCGAAGGCTTGCTGGCCGGGACCACCGGCGACGTGGCCCGAGGTCTCGCCGCGCTCCGCGAAGCTCAAGAGCTTGCTTCGGCCGTCGTGACCGCCTCGAACGCGTCCGACGCTCGCTTGCTCCTGGCCAATACGGATCAGGAGATCGGCTGGGTCCTTTCGAGAGCGGGAAAATCGGCCGACGCCCGGAGTTCTTATCGCGATTCCATCGCAATCCTGTCCCAATTAGTCCAGGAGAATCCCGACGTCATCAATTTTCGCGACGACCTGGCCGATGGCTACGAGCGGATGGGAATCCTGCACTTCGAGGCGGGACAGCCGACCGAAGCGCTCGCGGCTCATCTCCAAACACTGGCGATCCGCCGGAAGCTGGTGGCAGACAATCCAGGACTCACCCGGCTCCGCGAAGGACTGGCAAACAGCTCGACCAATATCGGCGTGATGCGGAGGATTGCCGGACAGTTCGACGAGGCCATGAGGTCCTTTCGCGAGTCGCAGGCGCTCCTGGAGCAGATGATCCAGGACAATCCCGCTGCCTCGCGGTTCCGCAAGCATCTGTCTCTGCTTCTGAACAATATCGGCGGTCTCCAATCGCAAACAGGCCATGGGGTCGAGGCCATGTCGGCCTTCAACGATTCGCTGGCAATTCGGCGGAAGTTGGCGCAAGACAACCCCGCCGTTGTTTCGTTCCAGTACGACCTTGCGAGCAGCTATACCAACATCGGGGCAAACTATTCGAAGCTCGGAAAGTCCGTCGAGGCGATGAAGTCGTTTCGCGAGGCCCAGTCCATCCAGGAGAAGCTGGTCCGCGACGATCCGTCGAACGTCAAGTTTCGTCGCGACCTCTCGTTGACCCATTTTGAAGCGGCCGGCGTTCTGTTGGGGGACGGGCGACTGCCTGACGCTCGGGCCGCGATCCTCGAAGCTCGCAAGATCCAGGAGAAACTGGTCCGCGACGATCCCGGTATCGTCGGATTTCGTGATAATCTCGGATCAACGTTGCTGAAACTGGTCTCGATCGAGACCCTCGAAGGCAACATCCCCGGAGCGCTCCAGGCGATCGACGCGGCGCTCGGGCTGCTGGAACCGCATGCGAAACTCCCCGATGAGATTTACAATCTGGCCTGCGCCCGCTCGCTCCGGGCCGGTCTGGCCGCCCGTCCCGAATCGAAGCTGACCGTCGATCAGGCCAACTCGGCCGCCCTGGAAGCCGTGGCAACCCTCAAGCAAGCCCTCCAGGCCGGTTTCCTCGGCCTCGACTATCTCAAGACGGATAGCGATCTCGCGCCGATCCGTCCGCGACCCGACTTTCAGATGCTGATCAGGGACCTGGAATTTCCCGACCAACCCTTCGCCATCAAGCCCGGCGGAAAATGAACCTGCTCGGGCTTGAAAAAACCAGACGAACCCAACGTTTGCCCGGCTTCAGACCGCCGACGGCATCTCGAACCGCGACGAATATTCGCGAGACAGCAGGGCGTTGGCCTGAACATCGCCGGGGAACGACTCGGTGGCGGCGTCGAACGTCAGCTTCCGGCCGACCTTGTGGGCGATATTGCCCAGGTGGCAGAGCCTGGTGCTGAGATGGCCGATCTCGATCTCGGCATTGGGAGCGTTCCGGGTCTTCACGCAGTCGACAAAGTTGGCCAGGTGTGCCGAGAGTCCCTCGGTCGCCTTGCCACCGGCCTCGGCACCGTCCTGGACCTTCCAGCCCTTTTCATCGATCGTCAGGACCCCCTTGTCGCCATAGAAGGCGATACCGAAGCCGAGCCCTTCCATCGGGTGCTTGTCGTAGAGCCGATGTTCCCAGACGAGCGCGGCGTGGGGGAATTCATAGGTGACGATCTGGGTGTCGGGGACTTCGCGGTCATCGAAGACAAAGAGACCGCCGCTGGAGCTGACCGTCAGCGGGGCATCGACACCCAGACCCCAGCGAGCGACGTCGAGCCCGTGAATCCCGTTGTTGCCGAGTTCGCCGGTCCCCCAGTTCCAGAACCAGTGCCAGTTATAATGAAAACGATTGGACATGAAGGGACGGTCGAGCGCGGGGCCTTGCCACATCGCGTAATCGACGCCGGGGGGAACCTCGGCGGGCTGACCGGGGCCGATGGCGGGGCGCTTCTGCAAGATCCAGGCGCGGGCCATGCCGACCTTGCCAATCCCTCCGTCGCGGACGAATTTGATCGCCTCGATGACGTGCGGCATGCTCCGCCGCTGGGTTCCCATCTGGACCACTCGCTTGTACTTCCGGGCGGCCTCGACCATCCGCCGTCCTTCGACGACGTTGTGGCTGGCCGGCTTCTCGGTATAAACGTCCTTGCCCGCCTGGCAGGCCATGACCGCGACCAGCGCGTGCCAGTGGTCGGGCGTGGCGTTGACGATCGCGTCGATGCCCTTGTCGTCCAGTAGTTTCCGGAAGTCTTTTTCGAGCCGAGGGGGCTTGCCGGGGGTGATCTTTTCGAGACTCGCCAGCGGTTTCTTGAATGAGGCGTCGTCGATATCGCAGAGAGCGACGATCTCGCAATCGGCCCGTTTGGCGAACTCGCGGGCCAGTTCGTCGCCGCGACCCCGGACGCCGACCACGCCCAGCCTGAGCCGTTCGCTGGCGGGGCTCGATCCGGCGGCCAGCCCGCTCGAAAGAGCCAGGGCTCCCGCCGCGCCCAGGAATGTCCGACGATCGAAGCTGGTCATCTGGCTGGCCCTTGTTCGAAAAGGAAAATCGCCCGTCGTGCCGATCTTTCGATCGTCGCCGGGCGATGGTCGGGGATCAAGAGCCGAGTCGTCGTTCAAGAAAGTTTCTTGAGGTCCGGAGCTTACTCCTGGACCTTCATTCCAGAGTTCTGATTCGATTCGCTCGAGTCACGAATCGATCCTTATGGAGACTTTCCGGCTTTCTTGGCCGACTTGAATTGGTCGGGAGTCATCTTCTTGATTGATCGATCCAGCATGAGAGCCTCACCGCCGCTCTCGGGCACCTGCTTCTCGTAAGCCAGGATCTCGTCGGAGGTTCCCGAAGGAGGCCCCTCCTCCAGAGCCGTCATGTTCGCACCCATGAACACGATGATCTCACCCGTCGTGAGAGCCTCGTATGCCATCGGGGCGACCGCCTGTTGGGGCGCGAAATCGCTAATACTGGCGGGTGGCCGTTTCTTCTCAAACGTGTAAAGACGATAAAGTTCGCCGACCTGATCAAGCTTCTCGTGCTTTTCCTGATCGACGGTGATCGGTGTATTGGAAGAGCCGCAGCCGACGCTGATCAAGCCGAGCAAACAGACTGTCATCATCGAGATCCGCATGAACCAGACTCCTAAATGTGACCGAAGGCCCGGGGGAAACCGGACCTTCGTTCGACGGATTACGATCGAGAATGTGGTTCAATAGGCATCCGAGCTGACGATCTCGCCGTTGCCCCTGGTTCCCAGTGCGTACCAGGTTGCGGAATTGACCGTATTCTTCATGAAGTGGACCGATCCATCCGCGAATGCAACGTTGGCACCACCCGGGTGAGCGCTCCGGGGCGCCTGGTGCGAGCGGACGAAGTCCGAGTTTCCGCAGTCGTAATACTGCGAATTAGGGGTCAGCGTGTGGTTGTAGTAAGATTCCATGGGCAGATTACGATAGTATTCCTGCCCGCGATAAGTGATTCTCGTATAGTAACCCGATCCGCCGAAGGTACAGATCGGGGCGGTGTAGTTGCTGAAGCCGCTACTGATGACGTAGACATTCGAGCGATCGGAGGTCTGTACGCCGCCGATGTAGCCGCCGATGCTCGCGGTGGTCGCGCTGATTCCCCTCAACGTTTCGGCGAAGAGTCCGGTGTTGCTCGTGCCGTCGGTGATCGAGGCGATTGTCGCACCGGTGGCCTGATGATACTGAGGACTCGTGCTCGCGGGCGTATAATTGATCGTCGAGCAGAACGGACCAGCGACGTTGACCAGAGCCTCGGTCCAGGGCTGAGTGATCGGATTACCCAGCTCCGGGGTCGCCGTTCCTCCGATATTCGCCAGATAGTTCGTGTAGCCGAGAATCCCGTTCAAGCGATTGGTGCTGGGATCGGACGGACAAACGAATGACGAGACGAGTTGACTTTGGGCCGTGTAGTTCTCGTACCCGACGCCAAATCGGTTGATGTTCCACTGGAAGTTAAAGGCCGAATAAGCATTGCCCTGCTCCATGAACGGAAGGAGCTGGGCGAGGACGTTCGCGCGACCGCCGCCGGGTGAGGGGTAGGTCGGATACGGACCGTAACAGGGAGCGAGCGTCCCATAAGTCGACTCGAAATTGGCCGAAGCCAGCCCGAGCTGCTTCAGGTTGTTCGTGCATTGCGAACGCCGAGCCGCTTCACGAGCCGCCTGGACGGCGGGCAACAGCAGGGCGATCAGGACCGCGATGATCGCGATCACGACCAGAAGCTCGATCAGGGTAAAACCGCGTTTCGACTGACAGTGACCACGGCGCATGGAAAGACCTCTCGCTATAAGACATGGGACGATGGGTCA
>JAJYCH010000477.1 GCA_021778575.1 Planctomycetota bacterium | reverse complement strand
CAGACAACTCTCATCGCGATAGATCACCAGCGGTGGTCGTCCCGCCCGGGCTGTCGGCCGAGCCATCAGTCGAGTGTCCCACTCGACGACCGAGCCGGCCGGAACCCATCCTTCGGGCGGCCCTCCCATCGGGCCGACCTGGCACCAGTCCGGTTGCTCGCCATAGAGGAAGCGAATGGAGAAATAGTCGAGCGACGGACCGGTCGCCCGAGGTGCGCCGGGGTCGCTCCGACAGACCACGGCAAGGTCTTTCACGACGACCTTGCGGCGGAGCCCGTCGACGGTCCGGAGAATCCCGTCGGGAGGAGGTCGATCGTCGGCCTCGGTCGCCACGCGGATCGGCGGCGGGGTCTCCTCGACCGGACCGGCCAGTGACGGGTCGGGCTCGACCCTGGGGCTCAAGACGTGATTCAGACCGATGGCCAGCCCCACGACCAGCACCAGGAGATAGAAGACCGGCATGCGATAAAGTGCGGGCATCGGAACCAGCCTTGGCAAGTTGGCTTTGTGAGCTTGATGACTCCATCTTACGACGACCCGGCGAACCTCGCCAACCTGCGAACCAGGAGGATTGCAAAGTGGTCGGACAATTGTAGGGTCCGCTGTGCGGACCGTGGTTTCGATCGACAAATCTCGAAGGTCTGGTCGTCGCCCCGTGGTCGAGCGAAGGCCGCAAACGCGGTCCGCACAGCGGACCCTACCAGACTTTGCAATCCTCCTGACCTGCGAACGAGGACTTACGCCACCAGGAACGACTGATCCTGGGGTGAGAAAATCATTGCCTGATTCGGGTCTGGATCAGAACGACCGGATCGAACCCTCGGGTCTCGAACCACATCACGCTGGACTCGGAGGCTCGGAGGTTGGAGACTGGTGTAGTCGTTTAAATTTCCCAAAAGGGACGAGTCTCCCTGCCATCGATATGAATGAGGGGCCTGACGTGGTGACTCGCAGCGTGATCAAATCGTCGTGGATGGTCGTGGTGCTTCTGGGTCTCGGGACCGGAGTCGGCCAGGCCGGGGATCTGGTCCGGCTGAGCGGTTGGGCCGACGAATCGTCGCTCATGCGCGGTAGTTCGTTGCTGAATGACCTCTTCACCGTCGTCGCCGAGGTGGAGTGGGACAAGTCGGCCCCTCGGGATTCGGCCCGATACCTGATCCGCCTGGCCTATCCCGATGGTCGGGTCGAGACCCGGACGTTCCCGGTCGAGTATCCCCCGGGGCGCCGACGGGTGCCGATTTATGTCCGGGCCGAGTCGATCCGCGACCTCGTTCCGTCGGCGGTGAAGGTGGCCGTGACGATCGTCGACGCTACCTCGGGAACTCCGGTCAGCAATACCTTGTCGGCCGGGATCGACCAGTTCCCGCGAGCCAAGGGAGACCCCACCGGCAATGATCCGGGTCCGTTTGGATCTGGCAAGCCGCTCGAAGGGGAATCGCGGATCTTGCCGAAGGACGGGCCGGGCGGACTCCGGTTCGCGCGGATCAGCGGGGCGCCCGGTCTGTACCTCGCGACGACCGAGGCGACGATCGCGCAGGTTCTCGAACAGGTCAAGACCTACGACCCCAAAGCCGGCCGGTCCGACGAGTTTTCGCTCGAAGACCCGCTTCAGCCCGCGATCAACGTGACTCCCGCCATCGCAGTCGCATACCTCAAGGGGTTGACCCAGGCCGACGGTTCGGGCCTGACCTACCGCCTGCCGACGGTCGAGGAATGGACGATCGCGGCGAAGGGGGGCAAGACCACGACGTTCTGGTGGGGCGACGAGCCGACCTTCCCGGCCGGCGCGAACTTGCTCGGCCCCGAACCGGTTCTGGCGGGCGACGTCACTGCCCCCAGTCGCCCGTCCGAGTCGTCGCCACAGACGTTTCAGCTCAACCCGTTTGGCCTGGCTCATACGTTTGGCAACGTGGCCGAATGGGCGACCGACCCGGCCGGCGGCTTTGTCCGGATGGGCGGCCATTTCCGGACCGAGCCGGCCGCTCCGTTGCCGGTCGTCAAGGTCGAGAAGGCTGAGGAGCTTGGCCCCGACCCGTTCGTCGGCGTGCGACCGGCGTTTGTCCTGACTCCGGAGTCCGGCAGCGCCTTGATCCGTCAGAAGCTGGCGACCGACCCCGCGCTCGGCGCTGTCGTGGTTCATTTCGATCCCGACACCGCGACGGCGACCTTGACCGGTTCGGTGGCCGACGCGACCGCCCGTCGGTCGGCGGACCGGATTCTCGACCCGGTCTGGTTCGTCGCGAGCGTCGACAACAAGCTGACGACATCGACACTCTCGCCCAATCAACTGGTGGTCCTCGGCCCGGTCGCGGGAGCATCGCGGAAGTACGCGATTCTCGACCGATCGTTCGTCGAGATCCCGCTGGCGGTCCACTGGCTCGACCCGCTGCCGGTGGCTGGAACTTCGTGGTGGATCAACATTTATTTGCCAGGCAGCGGCCATCTGGCGTCGAAGCTCGATCCGGGCGAACCAGGGCGGGCCTCGAAGCTGATGGTGACGATCGACCGATCCAGACTGGCGAGGCTGGGCCTGGCCGACGACACCCCGGTGAAGGTGGCGCTCAGCATCGGTTCGGCGCTGGCCGATCCGGGCGATTCGCGAGTCGTCAGTAACCTGATCGAGGTTCGTCCGACTTTTCCGGCGCGATCTCGCTGAATAAATCGTCGGCGGCGACGATTACTCTGAGGATCTGCCGATCCCCGGATCGAGCCGCCCGATTTTTCCGCCCTCCTTGAGAGGTTTCGTTTCGCCATGAGTAGCGCAGAAGGTCTCGTCGTCCCCAAGCCCGGCATCCCCAAGACGCTGGGCATTTTGAACGTCATCTTTGGGGTGATCTTGGTTTTGTTCGGGATCTGCGGCCTCGGATTGATGGTCCTGGCGCCGAAGCTGGTGACAATGGGTGACGGCTTCGTCAAAAAAGCCCAGGCCGATGTGGAGGCCAGGAATCAGGCCATCGTCAAGCAGTACGACGAACAGATTGCCGCCGAGCCCGACGAGAACAAGAAGAAGGCGATCGAGGCGATGAAGTCGGCCGTGATCGCCCGTCAACCGAAGATCAATCCGGTCGATCTTTCGACTGCCACGGAGACCTTGAATGATCCCAAGATCATGGCGGTCACTTACCTGACATCCATCATTGGACTGATCTTGAGCAGTCTCCTGCTCGCTTCGGGAATCGGGCTGATACGCCTGAAATCGTGGGGAGGGAAGCTCGGCATGGTCTGGGGCGTGCTGACCCTCTTGTTTCTCGGCTTGACTCTGGTGCTCCAGATTACCATCGTCGTTCCCGCCAACAAGCCGATCGTTGCAAAGCAAATCGCCAAGCTCGAAGACCAGGCGAAGGGAACCCCGCCCAATTCTGCCGAAAATACCGCGCTGAAGATGACCAAGATCTTCGCCGGTCTGACCGTGCCGCTGGTGGTAGCTCAGACAGCCGGCTATTCGATCTATCCGGTTGTCTTGCTGATCCTCCTGAGCACCAAGGGGGCCAGGGCGGCCCTTCAGGGTCCGAAGTCCGAACTTGCCGGCGAGTTCTGAAGTCGATCTCGTACCGAGAAGGCGACGCCGACACCGGTTGCCGTCTTCTCGGCAAGTTTCGACGGCGATGGCTCGATCCTGGACAAACCGAGGGCGTCCGCAATGTCATCGATCGATTTTGATCCGCCTGTTTCGTCGATTCGACCCCGCCCCGGCCTGGTCAAGGGGTTGGGAATCGCGAACATCATCTTCGCGATCTTCGGCGTGGTTTTTCTCTTCACCTCGGTGATCTGGATCATCGCGGGGTTGTCCGACCCGAAGACCGAGGGGAAGGTGGTCGTCACCGCGACGGTTTCATCGCCGGTCGCGCCTCCGGTCGCGAAGCCGTCGGGCACGAAGTCGATCGCGATCAACCCGTTCATTGGCATGGATGATCCCATTTTTCTCCAGTTTCTGGTGATCGATACAGTGTCGGGCGCGGTTGTCATCGCGTTCATGTTCGCGTTCGGGATCGGGATGCTTAACCTCAAGCGCTGGGCTGGCCAGGGCTGGTTCTGGTTGTCGTGGCTGGCCATCATCCGGAACTTCTTGATCGGGGGTTACTTCATCATCGGCGTCAGTCCGTCGCTGTCATCGACGATGGCGAAGGCGGTCATCGAGATGTTCCAGGCGCAAGGGATGCCGCCGGGACGGGTTCCGCCGATTCAGGAGTTCACGCGAATCTATTCGATCATGTGCTTGATTGGTGGTGCTTGCATGGTCGTCTTTCCCTCGATTTATCCGACGATCTCGATCTGGCTCCTCAGCCGGCCGAGCGTCCAGCGGGCGCTGGTCGGCAAGAATCGTTCGCCGGAGGAGCATCTGTCGTGATCGACGCCGCGTCCATCCTGTTCGGCCCGCTGGCCGGCCCCGAATGTGCCCGGGCCTCGCGTCGCGGGTGGATGATCTGGGTCCGAATGCTTCCGGCGATCGCCTCGGGTGTTCTGTCGTTCCTGGTGATCTGGTTCTGGTGGCTGGGAACCCAGCTCGACGTCTATCACCAGCCGTTCGACGAGATTCGCACTGGTCTGACCATTCTTGAGGGAATGCTTGTTGGCTTTCCCATGCTGCTTGCCCCGGCGTTTCTGGCCGGAAGTCTGGCCGGCGAGAAGGAGCGAGGCTCGATCGGGTTGTTGCTGACGACGCGGGTCAACTCGCTCGATATCGTCCTGGGTCGGCTGGCCGCCGGACTTTCGCAGGTC
>JAJYCH010000476.1 GCA_021778575.1 Planctomycetota bacterium | reverse complement strand
GAATTCGCGAGGCCATTGCCTGAGCCCCGCTCCGATCACCGATGACCGAGAAGGTTTGGGCCTCCTCGGTCATTGATGAGCGGTTGGATCGATCATGGGATTGTGTTGTCCGTGATCTTCTTGCCGGACCCTTGCACGATGACGTTCGAGGTGTGGTTGATGACGGCTTTGCCTTTGCCGGCGACAACAACAGCACTGACCGCGGCGGTGGAAGTCGGGTCGGAATGGACACTGAAGGTGATTTTGTTGTTTCCCTTGCCGGCCTCGATTGCCGCTGGGCTTGTCGTGCTGGCACCCACCGATCCGGCGGAACCGGCGGCGAGGAAGACGTTGTAGTTGATCGTGTTATTGCCCGACCCGCCATTGGCCGACAAATTATAGATGTAATTGCCGTTATCGACACCGTTATAGTTGGCCGTGATGGTGTTCGTCCCGGCGACTCCGCCGAATTCGGGCGTCACCGAGGCATTCGGGGCGATCATTCCGGTTCCATTGTAGACCAGCGTGTTCTTACCCCCTCCGGCCTGGAGATAGGGAACGAAGGCTCCGGCCAGGGTCGCCCCGGTCTGGTTCACGACCAGGTTGTCGTTGCCCTTACCCGCGTAAAGTTCGAGGTCGAGTCCCTTGGGCGTATTGATCGCCCCGCTGATATTGCTGGTGACCGTGTTGTTGCCGCCGGCGACGTTCAGGAGCACGGTCTGCGCGGCGACGAGATCACCCGTGAGGTTGAAGGTGACATTGTCGTTCCCCGAGCCGCCTTGCAATCCGATGACCGAGATCACGCCCTTGGCGGTATAGGTCGTCCCGTTGCCGAGGGTGACGGAAACGTTTCCGGGAGTGTTCGACCCATTATCATTAATGGTGATCGTGTCTCCCTTGTTGGTTCCCTTGATCTCGAGCTCGGTGTACCCTTTCTGGGTGACCTCCTTGATGCTCACCTGGGAAAGCCCCGCCGCCATCAATTGACGGCCTTCCAGCGGCTCGAGGGCCGGAGCGACCGAGGCTCGTTGCTTTCGATTCAGGGCCGCCTTGCTCTCATCCATGAGACTTCTCCTGGCCGCGAGGGACCGGAACGGGAGGACCGGGGGGCGCCATCCTGGCTCGGGGTGGTCATACCGTGGCCCGAGTTCCTATCAAAAACCAAAGATTCCGGCAAGCGGAACCTCGGCCACGCCTCCAACACTTCGCGCCTTAACTATCCTGGCCTTCTTCCAGGTATGCCTCGGTCGGCAGATCAAGCCCCTCGGCCCGACGGTCGATGGCCGGAGCATCAACCGATTCTCCGGAGCTGGGCGGAGAGGCGATCAGGGCGCGAGCCAGCGCGACTCCCAGGACAACCGCCACCATTCCACCAATCACGCTGCCGACGGCATTGGTTGCCGAGAGCGTTCGTCGGCCGTCCTCCCAGAGTTTGAGCGACTCGAACGAGTACGACGAGAACGTCGTGTAGCCCCCCAGGAATCCCGTCACCACGAACATCCGGCCGAGCGGGTGCGGCCAGTGATGCGCGAGCATCACTGCCAGAAATCCGATCGCGAACGAGCCGGTAATGTTGATCGTCACCGTCGCCCAGGGGAATGGTCCTTCGACCCACCGGTTCAGGCCCACGGTCAGCCAGAACCGGGCGTTGACCCCCAAAGCACCACCGACCGATAGCACGGCGATTTGGCTCCAGATCGACAAGGCGAGAGTCTCCCGTCCTCAAAGGAATCCGATCTCAGGCCCACGTCTCGGACGGGTCGAGACCCAGGTTCCGGGCCATCATCCCGAACAGCTCACCGGCATCGATCGGTTGGTCGACCGGTTCCGCGGCGTTGCGATCGGTCGAGCCGATCACCTGGCCGCCGTTCGCCGCTCCTCCCGCCATCAAGGCCGACCAGACGCCCGGCCAGTGGTCCCGCCCGCCCGAGGCATTGATGCGCGGCGACCGGCCGAATTCGCCGGTGGCGACGACCAGCGTCGACGCCAGAAGTCCACGCGATTCCAGATCATCGACGAGCGCCGAGAACCCTCGATCGAACCGGGGCAGGAGGTTCGTCGCATAGTCATCAAAGCTGCTGAACGGCCGGGAACCGTGAACGTCCCAGCTCGGACAGTTGAAGACGGTCTCGGCCATGTTCACGACCACAACCTTCACACCCGACTCGACCAGCCGACGCGCGAGCAGGCAGCTCTGGCCAAAAGTGGACCGGCCGTACCGGTCGCGCGTGGACGCGGTTTCGGTCGCCAGGTCAAACGGTGCTCGGCCCGATCGCTCGACCCGCCCGACGGGCGGCAAAGCCGTGGCCTGATCCCGAAACCGTCGGGCCTGGTCATGCGCCTGTCTCGGGTCATAGCCGGGTGAGTTGGGATCAGCATGGAGCGTGAAAGGCTCGAACGACCGGCCGAGTGGCCCGGCCGACTGGCCGTTGGAAATGTTCACGCCGGTCGGACCGATCGGTTGGGGGAGGATCACAAAGGGCGGTAGATCACCCGTCGCCGGCAGCTCGTGAGCAGCAATTGCGCCGAGATGCGGGTGATCGTTGCCCGGTCGCGAGAGCCGACCGGTCCCGATGAGCTGGAGACCGGTCTCGTGAATTGGGGCCGAGTCGTGGCGCAGCGAACGAATCAGGGTCAAGCGGTCCATCCGTCGGGCGATTTCGGGCAGATGCTCGTTCACCCGGACGCCTGGAATCGTCGACGCGATCGATCGGAACGGACCGCGAACCTCACTCGGAGCGTCCGGCTTGGGGTCAAACGTATCGAGCTGGCTCGGCCCGCCGACCATCATCAAGAGGATGACCGCGCGTTCGGCTGGTCGGTCGTTGCTCGTGCCGAGAGCGAGGGACGGTAGCCCGAGACTGATCGCCCCCAGACCTCCAGCCCGGAGAACGTCGCGCCGATTCGGCCCGCCTGCTTTGATCCCCATCGAGCCCATCGCGATTTGCCTCTCGATTTTCCGGTTCTTCCCACCAGAGGGCATGACCATTTCCCTCATTCTCTGTCGGCGGCGACGCCCCCACAAGAGATCCCGGCCACAATTTGCCGCCTGGAATGAAATCCGCCTGCGTCAAGTTTGCTGAATATGCTAAATATGCCCAATTGGGCGATTCTGCGCAAGGAGGGCAATTCTGATAATCCGAGTTAATTGCGGACGCTGGGTTGCACCGATGTATGTACAGGAGGCTCGTGCTGCCCCGTTGCCAGGATGCAACGTCCGGCCGATGACCAGGGAGGGTCGCGATGAGAACTCGACTCCGGGCGCTGTCCCGAGTGATTGTAATGACCGGGGTAATTTGCCTCGGAGGAGCCCAGGCCTGGGCTCAGGGGCCGACGATCGATACGCCGGATCTGGGGTCCCCCGGAGCCGGTACATCACCGTTTGGCAAGACGCCGGGCGCGGGAGGCTCGGGTCCGCAGGGGCCGCCCGATTCGCTCCTGGGGGGACGGGCGGGTCCGTCGTCCTCGAAAGGTGTTCCTACCTCGATCTCGACGCCAGGCATGGGGATTCCCTCGGGCCTGTTCAGCCGGCAAGGCGTGGCAGCCACCGCGAACAACCCATCGGCGACCATCCCTGTTTCGGGGCCGCTGTCGGTCCCGCCGGGCGAGGAGAACCCGGGACCGCCCGATGGGATGACTCTCGACCAGGCCATTGACCGCCTGATCCGCGATAATCTCGACCTCAAATCGAAGTTCTATGAGATCCCCCAGGCCAAGGCCGACTCCTTGACTGCCAGCCTGCGGGCCAACCCGGTCTTTTACGCCGATGCACAGTTGGTCCCCTACGGCCAGTTTACGCGGGCCAGCCCGGGGGGACAGACTCAGTATGACGTTAACATCTCTTATCCGCTCGACCTTTCCCGCAAACGACAGGCACGGATGGCCTCGGCGGTTCGCGCGGTGAAGGTCACCGAGGCCCAGTATCAGGATGCCGTTCGCCAGACAATCGACAACCTGTACTCGGCGTTCGTCGACGTCCTTCAGGCACGGCGGACGATCGACTTCTCCGAAGCCAGCCTGAAGGGCCTCGAAAAGGCTTATCAGGCGATGGATGACCTGGTCAAGAACAAGGAAAAGAAGCCCAGCGACCTGGCCAAGATCCGGATTCAGCGGAGCCAGGCGACTACCCAGCTTCGCGAGAGTCGGGAAGCGTTACGTAAGGCCAAGCAGGCGCTCGCCACCCAGTTGAACATTCCCCCCGACGAGGCCAACGCGATCGAGATTCAAGGGACGCTCAAATATCAAGGATATCCAATCCCGCCGATCAACGAGATGATCCAGATCGCGCTCGACAATCGCCCGGACGTCATCGCTTATCGGCTGGGTCTCCAGCGAGCCAAGGCCGACGTGAAGCTCCAGCAGGCCAACCGGTTCCAGGATGTCTATGTGCTGGCCCAGCCGTATACGTATCAAGACAACACGCCGTACGGGCTCAAGAGCCCGACCTCCTGGGCCGTCGGCGTGACGATCCCCTTGCCGATCTACAACCGGAATCAAGGAAACATCCTGCGAGCCAAGCTGAATGTCCAGCAGACCGAGGTCGAGTCGGCCTCGATCGAGCGTCAAGCGATCCTGGACGTTCAGCAGGCCGAGCGCGAGTTCATCGCGGCGAAGGCGGCCGTCGAGAATATCGAGACGTCGGTTCTTCCCGATGCCTTGATGATTCTGAAAGAGTCCGAGAAGCTCTTTCCGGGCGAGATCCCGATCATCGAATACCTGACGGCGTTGCAAGATTACAACGAGAAC
>JAJYCH010000475.1 GCA_021778575.1 Planctomycetota bacterium | reverse complement strand
TTTCGAGCACCAGGCGGCGACGAGTCGGTCCGGGTCGTTCTCGACTGGGCCGAGGAAAGTCTGGCCGTCCATTCGCCTGGAAGCCACTCGCTGGCCGTCCAGAGACTTGCGAGAAAGCCTGGCTGGCATCGGCTCGGAGCGCGATTCGGAGCGCAGACCGAGCTGGCGGTCGACGGCCTGGAGCTGGCCCACGGTCGAGGCTCGGGCGGCCCGCTGATCGAGATCCGTCTGGCCAATCGATCGACCGTCGAAGGCGCACCGCCCAAAGGGATTGCCGTTCAGTTCGATGACCTGCGACTGGTTCGTCTGGCCGAACCGATCGGCGGGCTCGAAATCACTCCGCAGGTCGACGACGTCCGGCTGATCGATGGCGATCAGGTTTTCGGTCGGCTCAAATCAGCGGATACCGACGCCGTGACGCTCCGGGTCGATCAGACCGAGGTCGCCCTGCCCTGGACCGAGGTTGCCTCGCTCACCTTCCGGCGAATTCCCGAAGCGGGGCAACCGGTGGAAGGGCTACTGGTCCGGCTCGAATGGCGATCCGCTCCCGGCAACGACCCGAGAGACCTCGACCAGGTTGAAGGGGCTTTGCTGGCCGTGAATGACACCACGTTCACTCTGGCCACGCCATTTTCGGGCGAACTGGCCATCCCTCGCGACCGACTCCGCAAGCTGAGCGTTCAGGGTCGAGGACGGCGGATCGTCCTGGATGGAACAGCCCACCACCTCGGCAACAACGACACATCGAAGGAAGCTCACGTTCTCGATCCGCCCTTGCCCGAGGGTGGGATTCTCGAACGGTCGTTCAAGCTCGACCGGATTCCCGAGTCGACCACCGCCTGGCTGGTGCTCGACGTGATCCAGGTGGTCGGCGAGGCGAACAGTGTCCCCTTCTCCGAATTTGTCAAGCGTGGCGAGCTTCGGACCAACGTCAAGGTCAACGACAAACCCGTCGATTACCTGAACCGCCATATCACGACCCGGAACGAAACCCCCGAGCGGATTCGATTGCCGATTCCTTCCGGTTTGCTCCACCCTGGCGAGAACACGTTCCGGATCGAGCAGGTGGGCAAGGCTGGCGAGCCTGAGGAACTGGACGATATCGGAATTCTGACCATCGCCGTCGAGTTCGACTCCTCGGTCCCGGTCAAACCATGAATATTCTCACGCGAAGTCTGGTCCGTCATGCCCACGCGATCGCTCGCGAGTCGTCCGCCCGCGCCGTCCTGGTTTCGGCCGACGTGATCGAGGAGGAGCAGGATTTGCCCGCTCTGATCGAGGACGTGGCCTTCCGCGTGATCCTGGTGACCCGTCGCGATCAGGTCCAGGTTCCCGAGGGTTGGGGAGACTGCTGCCAGGTCGTCCGCGTCCCCGACGTCGCGATGACCCGGGCTGGCCAGGTCAAGGTCGCGATCCTGGTCGCGGCGGCCGAAGGCTTGATCGCACAAGGGGATCGGGTGGTCTGTGTGACCGGTCTGGATCGGTCGGGGACGATCGACACGATGATGGTCCTCGACCTCGGTCAAGAGATCGAGATGTTCGGCGGCTCGACGGCAGAACCGCTTCCCAGCGGGGTCACGCCGGCCGTCTTCCAGCGGTTATTGACGCTTGCCAGCGAGCTCGGCCTCGAAGGGCGTGAAGGGCGGCCGGTTGGCACCTTGTTCGTGGTGGGTGATAGCGACAATGTCCAGGCGCAGAGCCGCCAACTGGTGATGAACCCGTTTCGAGGTTATCCCGAGGACGAGCGGAACGTGCTCGACCCCCGGCTCGAAGAGACGATCAAGGAATTCTCGGCGATCGACGGAGCGTTCATCGTCCGGGGCGATGGCGTCTTGCTGAGCGCCGGGCGTTACCTGGTGCCGGTGGCCAAGCTCGACGAGCCACTGCCGCAGGGGCTTGGAACCCGCCACGAAGCCGCCGCCGCGGTCACGGTCGCGACGGATGCGCTGGCCCTTTGCGTCTCGCAGTCGACCGGAACGGTCTCGATTTTCCGGCGAGGCAAGCTGATCGCCGATATCCAGAAGCCCCGAGGCGGATCAGGTGACGGGCTTTGAGAGCCGCGGGTGCAAGGTAGGGTCTGTCGAGCGCCAGCGAAGACGCACCGCGAGCAACTGACGCTCGACAGTCCCTGCCGGACTTACTTACCGCCCTTGTTGATCTGGTCGAAATAGCCTCGGATATGCTTCTCGACGCTCTTGGGGATTTTCTGGTTGGTCAAGGCATCCGCCGAGCTTCCCGAGTTGGTGTCGACCTCTCCCTGGATCGTGAACTTGCTGAACCCCTTGGACTGTTCGGTCGGCGGGGCGGTTCCTTCGACGATCGCCGCTCCCTTACCGTACTTGTTCTTGTCCTTGGTGGTGTACGACGCGGTGTTGTCGGGAGCTTCGGGCCGGGCTCCTTCGCCGACGCCACGGCCGCCGCCGCCGTCCCCCTTGTTCCGGCGGTTGCTCTGGCCGAGCTGGTTGAAGCCGTCGCCGAACTGGTTCCCTTCGTCCCCCTTGCCTTCACCGTTCATGCCGTTCTTGGCTTCCTGAAGGTCGGCCATCGCGCTTTCGAGCGACTGCAACTCCGACAGCTCCTGGGCCATCTTGTTGAGCTGTTGCTCTGACATTCCCAGGGCCTCGGCCGCAGCCTTGGTGTCTCCCTTTTGCATGGCCTCGCCCGCTTTGGCGAGCTGGTCGGCCATCTTCTGGAGCTTCTGGAGATCCTTGGCCTGGTCGTTGAGCTTGGCCATCTCTTTTTCAAACTGCTCTTTCGAGAGACCGCCGTTCTTCTGGGCCTCTTCAAGCTGCTTCTTGCGCTGTTCGAGGTTGGCGAGCTTTTCGAGTTGCTTGGCCATCTCGCCAACCTGTTGCTTCAGCGCTTCTTTTTCCTTCTCGGTCATCTTGCCGCTGGCCAGCTTTTCCTTGAGTTGCTTCATCTCCTGGGCGGCCTTGTCGAAGTCGCCCTTGGCGAGCGCCTTCTGGAAGTCGTCCGCCGGGCCGGAGCTGGCCATGTCCTTGAGTTGCTGGAGCTGGCGGTTGACCTGCTCGGGTGACCCGAGTTGCTTTTGCCGGTCCTTGAGCGTGTCGGTCAGCTTGTTCAGCGCCATCATCGCCTTGTCCTTGGCGGCGGGCGGTGCCTTGGCCAGGTCGTTGGCGGTCTTCTCGACCTCGGCCAGAAGCTTCTCGGCCTCGGCGAACTTCTGCTTGTCCATGGCCTTGCGCTGCTCGGCGATCTTCTTGCCGAGGGCACTCGTTTCCTTGGTGACCAGCTTCTTATCTTCTTGAGGTGTGGACGAGGCCCGGACAGTGCCGGAGCTTTGCTCGACCCAGCCGGGAACGACCAGAATCACACCGGCCAGGATGATCGGAATGATCGGCACCCAGGCCCGACGGGGGACCGAGAGCCCGAACCGATCGGTCACGTCGAGATCGGCCACGTGGCGGATCGCGTCGGAGATCAAGGCTCGACCGGCGGCGGTCTCTCGGAGGTGCTCCGGCAAGGTCAGCGCGGTGCTCAGTCGCTCGTTGAGCCCGAACGCCCGATCGAGCCGGACGGCGGCCTCGGTCCGATCCGGACCGGTGAACGCCGCGATTAACCCGGCGACGATCAGCGACAGCCCGCCACTGATGGCGAACGGCCACCACTCGGCCCCCGGGATCGGCAGATGAGCGAGCTTCTCCAGCCCCAGGATCACGGTCGCGATGGCCAGGCCGGCCGCGAGGCACCAGACGGTCGACGCCAGGAACCGCTGCACCCGCAACCGTCGCCAGACCCGCCCGATCGGCTTGTCCAACTCTTTCACGGCACGACCCCCTTCGTCGACTGAACCCGGGTTAAAATCGGAGCAACTCGATTTCCTCAATATAGACGACTGTCCGACCTCGTGCAAGGGGGCGACTCCGAAGGATTTCGGAATGATTTCGTGAGGATGATCAGCGACCTTCGGCGGATTCACCACTGACGACCGTTTCCTCACTGTCTCCCCGTTTCAGTTCCTCGACGGTCCGGTGCCATTGGATCAGAAATTCTGCCGGATCAATGGCTTGATAATTCGGCGAGTTCCTCCGCAGAGTTTCGAGGGTCTCCTTCGCCTGGCGGAGCTCCTCGGCATACTCGGGACGACTCTTGTATTGCTTGATGAATTCCATCGTTTCTTGATGGGAAGCCGGATCGTAATCACGCCCATCGACGACGATATCCACGTCATCAGGTTCGGGCAATCGCCCCATCGTCGTTTCCCCCGAAAAAGGCCGAGATGAGTTTATCGGCAGCCTCCGTATCAAGAATCATGACCTGAGAACTGCCATGCCTGATAAACCCATACTCCTTGACGTAATGATCGATCAGTTCGGTTTTGGCGATCAGCCTCAAAAATCCTTCGTTTCCCAAGCGAAAAGAAAGATCCGCCGCGAATGCGAGAAGATGACCAGGGATACCTCGAAACCGCTTTTCTCGCCCGATATTTTTGGGGTTGCTTTCAACCAAGAGAACTTCGACATAACCCGACCTTCGCTCAATAGACATCATCCCAAGAATGCGTTCAGGAAGGTCAATCGCCATGAGCTTATAGGTTTCCGACTGTTGGATTTGCTCGAACCAATCGAAATACCAGCCAGGTTCGAGTGATTCGACATCCTCCAAAGCAACCGGGTGAACTTCGCAAGCCAGAAATTCCCCGGACTTCGAATCTTGGAGCATGCCGGCATCGACCTCCTGATTTTGACTCAATCTTATTGTAACAGCC
>JAJYCH010000474.1 GCA_021778575.1 Planctomycetota bacterium | reverse complement strand
AGGTTCGCGGTCTGGCTCAGCGTATCGGCACCGTCGGTAAGCGCGAGGACGGCTCGGCGCCCGGACTCTTCGGCCAGGAGATTCAGGGCCTCGACCACCGCGTCATAGTAGCGAGTCCCGCCGTTGGCCTTGAGTTCCATCACGGCCTCCCGGACGCGGTTGAAGTCGGTCGTGAACGGACAGACCTCCACCACTTCCCCACTGAAGGCGATCACGGCGACTTTTGAACCGGGCGGCAGGCCATCGAGAAACGTCACCACGGCTTGCTTTAACGCGCCCATCTTGTCGTCGTCGCGCATGCTCCCGCTCCGGTCGATGACCAGAACGATCGTGGTCGGCCGGACCTCGGTCGAGATCGGTGCCTCGAACCGGAGGATCGGTCGCTCCTGACCATCCTCGGTCACGCGAAACTCGGCGCGTCGGGCGTCGAGGATGAACGACTGGTCGGGCCGCTTGACCTCGTAGTTCACCGTGATTTCAGGAAACTTCGATTCATCGGTCTGCGTCACGCTGACCACCGGCCCGGGCTTCGAGGGAGCCGGTCCCTGGTCGACGAGCGTGCCAGCCAACAGCGTGAGCGCCAGCCAGTTCATGATTTCCCCTTCACGACCAGAATCGAAAGCCCGGCCAGGCCGGCACCGATCAGCGCCCAGAGTCCGCAGACGGCCACCACGGAGGTCGCCCAGGTTCCCAGGATCGGCTCGACCGCTCGACACGTCGCCACCAGCACCGCCGACGCGATGATCCCCGCGAACGCACCGGCCAAAGCACCGCCGGCGATCGCTCGCGAGCCGCCGCGACGCCCGGCGAGCCAGCCGCCGGCAACCCCCGCCAGGCCCGCCAGCATCACGGCGACACCGGCAAGTTTCGGCGTCCCCGGTCCCGAGGCTACCAACGCATCCGCGCCCAACGACCCGCTCGCCAGACCGACCAGGAGCCGGACGACCAGACTCGCGAACGACCACGAGACGACCCTGGACAGCGGCGACTGTCGCGCGATCAGTTCGGCAACCGTCACACCGCTGGTTGTCGGCGATAGGTTCGTGGAAGTCGCCTCGACAGGGTCTCCGGCAAGCGGCTTCGCTTCGAGAATCACCGGCACCCGCTTCGAGCCACCGTTGCCGTCGATCACCAGTTCCGCCGTCAACGGGGCGGGCAAACGGTCGGGGATCACGACTTCGAGCCCGACCTCGGTCCCTTCGATCGTCACGAACGGATGACCGACGAACGGAGCCTCCAGCTTGAGCCAGGCGACGCCCGCCGGCTCGATCCGGGCCGACGATTTCATCAGCCGGAGCCCGACGTTGGCGACCTGGACCGATCGACGGATCGCGCCTCCGCCCGGCGTCGCGCGGATCACCAGTTTTGAGGGGTGAACGTCGAGTTCGGGTCGATCCGGCTTCGTCGTCGGCAACCGTCCGAGCCAGGCGTCGAGCCGTTCGTCGGGCGTTCCGGGAGTCATCGGCGCGGGAACCAGGTCCGACCGACCGATCGAGACCAGAAAACCGGCCAGGCGACCCGAGACCAGTTCCTCGCGAAGCGTCTCCCAGCGCTGGGCCGAGGCGGTCAGGACGTCGTCCCAGGTCCGGCAGGTCGGACCGCCGGGAATCACATAGGTAAACGGGCCGGGATTCGTGATCGTCGGTCGGGGTGCGGGCGCAACCGGGGCCGTTGTGGATTCGACAACCTTGAGCTGAACGCCTCCCAGTTGGAGAACGTCGCCGGGCTGAAGCAACCGGGCCTGACCGGGCAAGATCCGCTGGCGGTTGACGAAGGTTCCGCCGGGACTTTCGAGGTCGCGAACGGTCAATCCTCGGGCAGAACAATCGAGCGAGGCATGACACGCCGCCATCCGCCGGGGAGATGAATCCGACTCCTCCGAGGCCAGATTCAACGCTCCGCGATCCCCCGGCGCATTCCCCAGAACCAGTTCACCAGGGCCGAGCGCGAACGTTCGTCCAACCTCCTTCCCCCGAAGGACTTCAAGCTTCCAGTGATTGCCGTTCGTGCTCGGTTCCATTTTGTCTCAGATCAGAGGGCTCAAAAGTTGACCGCCAGAACGCTCTTAAATCGTGGCCGAGGATTCATCGCCTTCGGAACAATAACAACGTATGGCCCAGCTCGATCCGGTCACCGTCAGCGAGGATCTTGGTGGTTTCGACGACCTCGCCGTTGACCTTGGTCCGGCCGCTGGGGGCAAGGTTTTTCAGCTCGAAGTCGCGACCGCTGACGACGATCTCGGCATGCCGGCGGGCGACCGTCGGGTCGCCGAAGAGACCGACCTCGGCCCGTTCATCGAGCCCCAGCGCCGACTTCTTGCCCGTGAGCAGATACGACCGGCCCTCCTGCCGACCTCGGAGGACCTGAACCCAGGCGCGACGGAGCACTTGCTCGACCAGCGCCAGCGACAGTCCCAACCCCGCGCCCAGCACGACGATCCCGATCCCCTGCCCGAGATCATACCGGGCGCCCAGCCGTGCCCGGATCGCCTCGAACAGAAAGCCGCCGATGAAACCGCCGATCGTCCCGCCGATCAGGCCATAGATTAACCGCTGGCGCGACCGGGTCGCGAGCCCCTGACTCAGGCCGATGCCGATCCCGAGGATCGCCCACGAAACCGCCCGGCCCACCAGTCCGCCTTGAAACCGGCCCAGCACGTACTCGCCGACGACCAGGCCAATCGCACCGCCAAGCGCTCCGGCCAGGGTTCCCCAGGTCGCCTCATGAGCGAGCTTCAGCCAGGCTCCATCGCGCGATGGACCCGACGCATTGAGAAAAAACCCGATCGTGCCGCCGATCAAAGTGCCCGCCAGGGCATCACAGACCCAGATCGCCGGGGAGTCGACCAGCTCGACATAAAGATAGAGACCAACCAGCGCGCCAATGGCCCCGGCCAGCGCCAGGTCGTAAGCCTGGCGGAGGTTCGCCGACTTGATCCGGGCGACGGGTGCCGTGCTCATGACAGTTTCCGCAACGTCCGGCCCCCTTCGGAAATGATCCGGGCGATATGTCCAAAGGTCCCGACCAGCTCGCCTCGGTTGGCGAAGATCGACCCTTCCTCGGTGCTCGCCAGTCGTCTCAGATAGCCGAGATCCGCGTCCCCCATGCCGATGGCGACGATCTCGATCCCTTCGCCCCGGGCCTTCGCGGCCTGTTCGATGGCACTCTCGGCGGCGTCGGGATAACCGTCGGTCAGCAGGACGATGTAGCGAGTCCGGTCGAGCCGGTTCAGCTTCTGCCGGGCCAGGTCGATCGCGTCGCTGAGATTCGTGGTCGTTTCGGGCTCAAGCCGGGCCAGCGCGGCCTGAACTTTCCGGACGTTATCGGTCGCCTCGGCCTGGAGCGTGACCTCCTCCGAGAACGAGATCAGGCCGACCTCGGTCCGCGTGAAGTCGCACTTGTCGAGAAACGCCCGGGCCGCCTGCTGGGCTTCACTCAGCGGAGTTCCCGCCATGCTCGCCGAGACGTCGATCAACAGATAGATCCGCGTCGGGTCGGGCTGAGCCGACATCGCGTCGAACGTCGGCGGCAGGCCGAGCCAGGACAGATCGTCCGGAACCGGCTCGACCTGGACCCGGAGCGAGTGGCCGGTATCGCGCTGGATGGCGCGGACCTGAACGACTCCGTTGACATCGTAAGACATCTTGACGTCAACCGTCACCTCGGAGTCGGTCGCCTGAATCCCGCTACAGACATACTTGCCCAGAACCGAGCAGTCGAGCGGTCGGGCGCTTTCCCCCTGGGTCAGATAGACTTCGAGCGTGTCGTTCCGGCCGCCGTGGGTCTCGTGCAGGTACGACTTGCCGTCTTCGACCGGGATCGGCAGGTTCCGGCGAATGATCACGTCGTTGACATAGCTCGATCCATCGGGGCTGATCGCCACCGCTCCCAGACTGTGCGACATGACGTCGATGACCTTCCGGGCACCGGCCAGAGTGAACGTCGAACCCGATTTCCCGCCCGAACCGCCGATCGTGAACTTCGGCAGAGCGTCGCCCGAGGCTTCGCCGGCCTCGATTCCAGCCTGGATCGCCGCTCCCAGTGCGACCACTTCATCGACGTTCACGCCGGCTCGGGGGTCTTGCCCGGCCATTTCCTTGACGTAGGACCGGACCATCGGCATCCGGGTTGATCCGCCGACCAGGAGGACGCCCGAGAGACCTCGCCAGGTCAGGCCCGCCTCTTCGAGTGCTTCCTCGGTCAGGCGTCGGGTTCGATCCATCAGCGCGAAGGTCATGGCCTCGAACTCGGCACGGGTCAGTTCGTATGACTTCCGCTGCTGACCGATCTGGAGTGTGATCCGGGCCGAGGTCCGGTCGGACAGGGCCCATTTCGCCTGCTCGGCCAGGGTCAGAACCTCGTTGAGCGCGACGGGATCGTCGAGCGGGTCGACGCCGGTCTCGGCGGCGAACTTCTCGGCCAGATAGGTCGCGATCAGGTCGTCCCAGTCCTTGCCGCCCAGGTCGCGGTCGCCGGCCGTCGAGAGCACGGCGACCTCATCGGGGGTGATCCGGGCCACGGTGACGTCAAAGGTTCCGCCGCCGAGGTCATAGATCAGAACGGTTTCCTCGATACCGGTGCGCTGCAAGCCATAAGCGAGCGCCGCGGCGGTCGGCTCGTTGATGATCCGGGCGACGTTCAAGCCCGCCAGTCGTCCGGCCTCGATGGTCGCCTTGCGCTGGGCGTCGGCGAAGTAGGCGGGCACGGTGATGACGGCGTGATCGACCGCCGAGCCGAGC
>JAJYCH010000473.1 GCA_021778575.1 Planctomycetota bacterium | reverse complement strand
ACCTCCACCGGCGCGACTCGCGAGGGCGAGACCGCCGCCTCGTCCTGGACAAGCTGATGAAACAGCTTGTCAAGTTCGTCGAAGTCAATCGACTCAACCTCGGCGGCCAGGCGGCCTTGCGTGTCGGTGTCGAGGTCGTCCCACCAGCGGAGCAGGTGCTCTTGCCCGACTGAAGTGAGACGGGCGACGAGCGAAGGGTCGGCAGGCATCGCGGCGAGGCTCCTGTCGCGATCAGGTTCAGAAATCCAGCGTTAGCCCATCGTAGGCCAAAGCCACGCGCGGGGGCAAGGTGGCCTCCGTCGCGGCGTGGTCGAGATCGTGGGAAAGATGCGTAAAATACGTCTGTTCGGGCTGAATGCGATCGACCGTCGCCAGAGCCTGGGTGATGTTAAAATGGGTTGGATGGGGTTCGTGGCGAAGTGCGTCGAGGATCAAGACGTCCAGTCCCGCCAGGAGCGGCCAGCTTTCGTCGGGGATCGAACTCACGTCCGTGCAATAGGCCAGGTTGCCGATCCGGAAGCCCAGGACCTGAAATCGGCCGTGGTTGAGCCGGATCGGCAGGATCGTTTGACCCAGGACGGTGAAGGGGACCCCCGGCTCGATCCGCTCGAACTCGATCTTGGGCACGCCGCCGGCGGGATAACCCTGGACCCGGTCTTCGAACGCGTAATGGAAGACGGTCCGGATGGTCTGCTCGGTTTCGAGTTCGCAGAAGATCGGCACCGGCCCGCCGATCGCCTTGGGAAACATCCGGGCGTCGTCGAGGCCGAACAGGTGGTCGGCATGGTGGTGCGTGAACGCGATCGCTTGGACCGCCCCGACCTTCTCGCGAACCAGTTGCAGGCGCATCTCGGGCGAGGTGTCGATCAAGAGGTTCCCGAGAGGGAGTTTGACCAGGACACTGCACCGGGTCCGCGAGTTCCGAGGGTCGGTCGACTGGCAGACCGCGCACTCGCAACCGATCACCGGCACGCCGGTCGAGGTTCCGCTGCCCAGGACCACCAGCTTCCGAGAGGACTTCGACGCCAGATCCAACAAGGCCAATCCTCCCGAAGCCGACTCTCCGATCGTCCACCAGCAGAGATCTTATTTTACCGACGAACGAATCCCGAGGCGACGGCTCACCGGGACAGATCGCCGCATTGAGAAAAGTCCGCTCCGTTGGCTGGTCCTGGCCCGCAGGGGTTAAGGAACAAGTACACCCCGGAAACCCTTGCGAGTCCCGGGGATTTCATCCTTGGACTGCGGACGGTCGCCCCTTCGGGACTAAAATCGAAGGATTCAGGGACGATCGGAGAATCCTTCAAGACTCTATTGATTTTGAGGTCGGGTCGAAACGAGTCGTCGGGTGCGGAATTCTAAAGGTTCGCGGCTGACGATTCGACTCGCTTGAGAGACGGATCAAGGGCTCCCCCCCATGAATATCAGCCCACAATCAACCACGGATGGGATCGCGTCATGGATGCTCAGAAGAGGGCTGGCGACGATTATTCTTCTGCTTTGCCTGTTTCAACTGGCAACCTGGATTCCTCACCTGCTCACCTGGCCCCTGTTCGTCGATCATGACGTCTTCGCGACCATGGCACGAGGCTGGGATCGGGGGGTCCTGCCTTATCGAGAGGCTCGCGGGAACAACTTCCCCGGCACGATTTACCTGTTCTTGACGGTCGGCAAGGTTTTCGGCTGGGGAAAGACCTGGCCGATCTTCGCTCTCGACTCCCTCTTCGTGGTCACGTTCGGGCTGGCGATGATCCGCTGGAACTACGGCCGATCGCGGCGGATCTTGCCAGGGGTGGTCGGATTCGCGACCTTCTTGAGCTACTATCTGGCCGCCGATTATACGCTTGTCTTTCAGCGAGACTGGCACAGTCCGCTCTTCCTGATGCTGGGATGGATGATCGCCGACGGGCGGCGGACCCGGTCCAGCCTGGTGATTTCGGCCCTCTGCGCCGCGATTGCGTTCTCGATCCGTCCTCAGGTGGTCCTGCTGATCCCGGCGATCCTGTTTTGCTGGTCGCGGGATGATGAGGGGAACCGTCGCGGACTCTGGAGCACTGCCCGAGCTTCCCTGGCCTGGCTGGGCTGGTTCGGCGGTTTCTCGGCCTTGCTGTTCCTACCTATTATTGCTCAAGGGCTCTGGCCCGACTTTATCGAAGGTGTCCGACTCGCGGCTTATGGCGGGACCTACAGCCAGGCCACATGGCCCAGGGCCCTGAAGATCGCGGCTCTTCAGGCGATCCACCTGAATGATCTGATCATCCCCGTCGGCTTGCTGCTATTACTCCCCCGAGCCAACCCGAAGCTCCGGTCGTCGGCCTGGGCTTGCCTGATCGCGCTGGCCGGGGCCTGGTGCTACCGGCCGGCGAGTCCCGTCCCCTGGCCGTACCTGGCTCACCCTTATCACGTCGTGCTGGCAGTCGCCGTGGCGATGCTGGTTCAGATGATCCTGGAGAGGGAATGGGAATCGTCGTCGACGACTCTCGTTGTCGTCCTGTTCGTGATCGTCGCCGCCGGGGTCACCGTTCGCCCGAAATACTGTAGCGTGCAGGCGAGTTTGCGGGCGATCAATGATCTCCGAAAAGGTGGCCTACCGGAGCAACCGCCGATCGGCTGCGTCGTGCCAATGATTCCCGAGGACGAGCAACCGTATCGCTGGGAAGACTATCGCGGAGTCCTCCGCTACCTCCGCGATCAGACACCGCCTGATACGAAAGTCGCCAACCTTCTCGTCAAGGCTCCCGCCCTGGACGCCCCGGCGAACCGGACCTCGGCGCTTCCGGCGGAATCGCTCGCGTGGCTGGTCGTGGCACCGCGGGATCTGACCAGTTTTTCTGAGGCAATCGAGAAGAGCGACAAGCATTCGGTCGTCGTCTGGTCTCCCGACGAAGCGAATCCCGAGAGGACCCATCGGTTGAGCGCGGCTGTCCGGCAACTCGCCCCAACGATCCGACGAGCTTATGAATTTCAAGCCCGGTTCGGGGTGATTGAAGTCTGGCGCCGCCGTGATCACCCTATTCCTGCTCATTGAATCGTCAGGAACTTCACGGGCAGGCGGCGCTTCGGCCCTCGACGGAATCGGGGCGAGAGGCAAGCGCCGATTGACCGTCACTTCAACAGGGAAGAAGCAGGCCCCACGGGTTGAGCTGACTCCTCCAGGAGCCGCAGGACGGCTTGTTTCAGGTCGTCGCCACGGAGATCCTTGAATCGAATCACCCCGTTGGGGTCGAGCACGAAGATCGATGGGAATCCCGTGATCCCCCAACGCGTGGTGATCGGGCCTTCCTGGCCGCCGTCCCACCAGCACCGCCAGGTGATGTCGCCCGAGGCAATCGACTTCCGGAGAACCTCGACATTCTCGTCCGTGTTCACGCTGATCATGGCAAACGGTCGCTCTTTGAGAGTGGCCACCAGCTCCCGTTCGTCGGGATACATCGCGACGCAAGGGCCGCACCAGTTCCCTGAGAACGTCAGAACGACGACCTTGCCTCGAAAGTCATTCAACGAGAACGTCTCACCCGAGGAGTCCTTCCCGCGAATCTCTGGAGCGACCTTCCCGACGACAAGATTCCGAAACGCGAACAATTCTCCCTCGGCGATCACGCCCAGAGGCCGAGTGTCGGGCTTCACGCGTACGTCGGCGAAATCCTTGAGGATTCGTTCGAGCTGGATCTCATATTCCCGGTCGATCAGCGCTGGATCGACGTCTTTGAGCGTCCGCCATTCGTCCGTCTTTTGATGTTCCTCGGCGGTCCGGATAAAAGACGTCGGATTCGCGCGAACCCGACGCATCCACCGGGCCTGGAGCTTCAGATAAAGCGCCAGCGAGTAACTGACCGAACCCTGGACGTCGCGGCTCGGATTGTTTTCGAGGACCGATCGCATCAAGGACTCGGCGATCGGGGCATCGGAAAAGATGATCAGCGAGGCGCAGAGATCCCCCATTTTCGGGTCGCGCGCATGGTCCCGGAGCAGGATCTCCATTGCCAGATAAGACTGATTCCCCGGCCCCGCCCGAGCCGTGGTGATCACGAACTTGAGGGCCTCGACGACCGATGGGTCGGTCGGATTGGCACGGACCAGATCCAGGACCGCGTCGGTATTCCGGCCGACAGCCTCATGATAGGCCTCAATGGCCGATTTCGTCGCGTCCTCCGTGGTCTTCCCAACCAGTTCGTCATGAAAGCGGTCCCTGGCCAGTTCGTGAGTCTGTACGATGGCCTCCATTTGCTTTTTTAAACTTCCCGGCTCCTGACCCGACGATGCTTGCGGCATCCAGCCCAACATGGTCAAGGAGAACGCCAGAGCCAGTAGAGCCCGCATGATGTCTCGCTCCGCTGATTCAGAAAGACGTCTTTTTCAACCTCAGTCCTGCCGAGTATCGACCACAAGTCCGACGTTTGTCAATTGGCCGGACATGGGATCACGCCTGGCTTGATTTCCGTGCGCTGGGCTGGTCATCGTCAGGAGGTTGGGATCGGTCGTTTCATGAACTCGACCACATCGCCATAGAGGCCCCCGGCCAGAACCTCCGGGGTCTGATGCTCGATATCCTCAGCCTTCCCGAGTTTGCTCGTCCACGAACCACCAGGCAACTGTCTCGCGGCATGGGTGTAGAAGAGAACCGAACCGTAGAGCGCGACTTTCTCGAAATTCTGTTCGAGTGAACCATCGTCGCAGACGGCGTACCCCAAGGTTTCAAAAGCCTGGATCAGGGCTCCAGTCCCGCAGTCGTCGAAGTCGATTTCGAGTGGCC
>JAJYCH010000472.1 GCA_021778575.1 Planctomycetota bacterium | reverse complement strand
GTTGAGGACGGCGTCATCAAGCACAATACGGGCAACGGCTGGCTCCGTAGTGACAAAGAATACGCCGATTATATCCTTCGGCTCGAATTTCGGTTCCTGAAAGCCAAACAAGATGGCGGCGTCTTTTTGCGTGCAGGCAAGGAAGGCAAAGACTGGCCTGATCGGAAGTACGAAGTGCAGGTTGAAAATACGCTTCGCATGGCGACGATCTTCAACGTCAAGAATAATCTCAACGTCGAACTGACACAGAAGGCGCTCAAGTCGACGGACGAGTGGAACGAATACGACATCAAAGTCGTCGGACCAAAAATCGAGGTCCGCTTAAACGGCGAACTCGTTTCCACCACCAACTCCGCGACCGGCCTGAAGCGTGGTTATATCGGCCTTCAGGGCGAGAGTGGTGCTCACGAGTACCGCAATCTCCGGATCAAAGATCTCAGCAAGTAACATCGATCCGAAACGGTCGCTCGGATCATGGCATGATAACGCAGAGACAACGGATGACGTGGAACCCGGCTTCAGAACGAGAGCCTCCCGGCCAGGCTCAAGCCTTCGATGCTGATACTGAGAATCGAATTAGGTCGAATCCTCCGCGGCCAGAGTTGCCCACAACTCACCGTCGACTTCCGTCATTCTGTTACGCCGAGGATCGCCCGCCCGTCCGCAAAGAGCGCGCGACGACCTAACCAAAGAAGGAGATTGTGGATTCGTCATTGACGGGTGCGAGCCGATAACCGGCTGTGTTACCATATTCTGAATCGCAGGGTTTCCTCAACGTCCTTATCGACGAGAACACTTCGATGGCCGAGCACGACCCTCTCTCCACTCACCGCCGCGCGTTCTTGAAGGCTGGGGCGGCTGGTTCGGTCGCAGCCCTCGCCGCGACGCAGGTGTCAGCGGCGGAAACCCAGGAGGAAGCCAACGCGTTGCCCACGCGCGTGCTCGGCCGGACGGGCGAGAAGGTGACGATTTTGAACCTAGGTACGTTTCGCGGGTCGGGCCTGGGACGGGTCCTCCGCCACGCCTACGCCAAAGGGGTCCGGTGCATCGACACGGCTGACACATATAGGTCGGAACCGGGCATCGCCGACTGGCTCGACTCGAACCCCGCGCTTCGAAAGTCGATCTTCCTGGTCACGAAGGACCACCCAAGGACGCCGAGGGATCTGATCGCCCAACTCGACAGGCGGCTCGCTGCTCTGCGGACCGACTATGTCGACCTCTTCTTCATCCACGGTATCGGCAACGAATACCCTGCCGACTCGCTCGAGTGGCCAAAGAGCAAGGAAATGAAGGAGACGGTCGAGGCCATCAAGAAATCGGGGAAGGCCCGGTTCGTGGGGTTCTCATGTCACGACGGACGTAGGGCAGAGTATCTGGAGGCCGCGTCCGAGGGCAAGATCTTCGACGTTGTCATGATCCAGAATACGGCATGGCTGGATAAGAACACGCGACTGAACAAGGCGATCGACCGCTGTCACGCCGCGGGCATTGGTCTGATCTCAATGAAGCAGCTCGCCGGGCCCAACCGCGAAGCCTTCCTGACGCAGGTTGCGAAGAAGGCGCCGGACCTGATCGAGCGGGGAATCACTCCGTACGGGGCGCTGCTGCACGCGATCTGGACGGACGAGCGGTTTTCAACGGCGTGCGTCTCGATGCAGAACACCGAAGAGGTGAATGAAAACACCCGCGCTGCGCGTGCTTTTGAGCCATTAAAAGACGCGGATATCCTCCGCATCCGCGATGCCTTCATCGCTTCTAGTCCGACGCTTTGCCCCGACTGTGACAGCCGATGTTCTCTTGCCGCCGGCACAATGGCGCCGCTCGGCGATATCACACGTTACCTCACCTACTACGAGCGCCACGGGGCCAGGTCAGAAGCACGCGACAGCTATTGTTCCCTCTCGCCCGAAGCCCGCAACTGGACCGACGCCGATCTGGCCGCGGCCCGCGAGGCTTGCCCCGCGAAGCTTGATTTTGCGGCTTTACTTCAGAGGGCGAAGGATTCGCTCGCCTGATCGGTACCGTTAGACAGCGAGATGGAGTCCGGTCAACATTTCGTGCTACTTAAACCGGGACCGGTCCGTTTTTGTCAAGTTATGTGTCTCGAATTTGGACCAGTACCGAGGAAAAATGAACGACCGCCGACGAGCAATCACAAGCGGCCTTTGAGTCGGGGCGACTGGACAGCGTTTGAACTTTTTGTCGCGGGCGTCCGGGGTTGGGAACTCCGGGTTCGGCGGCTTCTCGACCGACAAGGGGCAAGCGAGCGGGCGTAGTACTACAGTCGCGCTTCAGGAAGCGAGTGCCCTCGGCTTTGGTAATGAGCCCTCTCGGCGCATGCTTGATGTCTCCGTCGCCAATCCGACCACTCCATAGAGAACTGTCGCCCCGCTGGCGTTCCCCGCACGACCCGAATCAGTAACCGCCTCACCTCGGGGAGTGTGAGCGGAATCAACTCGGCGGGCGTTTTGAGCTTCTTTGACGCGCCCGCGGCGACGGCGCGCCGGATCATGACGCGGGCGAGTTCGGGCTTGGTCGCGAACGCGGTTTACTGGGGAATTCCGGCTTCGCGACGACGCATCTGATCGTCGGTCCACTCCTTGGGCAGGTAGAGGAAGCGATTGATGAACGCCGTCCCTCGCGGGGACCGATAGGCGAAGAATACGCCGATCTGACTGTTCTCCGTCCGCCCCGCGAGGCCGCTGTACTGCCGCGCAACGCCGGGGGATTTGACCCCCTTCTTGAGAATGCCCGTCTCGTCGACAATGAGCACGCCGTCGGGCTCGCCGAGGTGCGCAACGAGCGCGCCGAACCGCGTCCGCCTCAACTCAGGATCAATGGCGTCGGCCATCCTTGACCTCCCGTGCAGAACCAGGAGAATCCCGCCACAAAGCAGGTTTCAAGGAAGTGCGACTGAAGGTTCAGGCCGAACGGGTCGGCCGCTCGGAGATCGTCGAGCGGCTGGGGATCGGCCGGGCGTCGGTCCGGCGAATCCTGGCCACTGGCTGACGACGGGTGGAAGTGATCGCCGAAGAATTCGAAGCTCCCGCACTTTCGATGACCACGGTTGATCTCCGACCGAGCCGCACCGCGAGATCCGCGGTAATCGACAGGCCTTCGCCCGGAGGTGGGACGGATCTGAACCATAGCGCCGTGCTCGATCGTGCGGGTGGGAAGATCTTCTCGATGAATGGTCAAGTCCCGGAAAGCTCCCAGAGCCGGATGCTGTTCTGCGACGGGGTCGCAAGGCACCGGCCGTCTGGCGTGAAGACGACCTGGAAGACGTCCAAATCCGTGATATCACGGGGCGACCCCGGCCGTTCGATTGCGGTCAAGGTCCCAGATCCAGGCGTTTCTCGAGTTGCCGACGGCCTCCGCGAGCGGGTGTCCAGTGAGATCGCCACCCCGTAGATAATGTTCGGACAGCGCTCGGCGGTGAGGCTTTCCTCACCCTCGTGGAGGGTCGGCGGCAGGGCAGAGTCATCCCGCCCACGACGATCCTGCGGGCGTTCGGAAAGATCGCGAGGCACCTCGTTTCGCCGCGGCACTTGCCGAGACGCTCGTGGATCTCTCCGGTGACCAGATCCCACACAGTCATGGCCAGGTCGCCCGCGACCAGCCGACGGCCGTTCTCCGTGATCGCCACCCCGCTGAACCTCTCAGTCCAGTGGCGGGGTCGTCCGGGAAGAAGGTCCGAACTGCCTTTGTGAACGCCAATCCCGTCGCGTAATCCCTGCGAGCCCATCGGACGGGCCTGTCCGGCTCGTCCATACCCCAGACGAAGACCTCGTGCTTGAGCGACTTGGTGGCGGCGAATTGCCCGTCGGGAGAGAAGACGACTTGCCCGAGCCACCCCTCCGTCCTCGGATCCAAGATCATGTCGTCGGCTCCCGACTCGGTGTCGACCCGCGCCTAAGTGCCTGCAAGCGCGCACTATGAGGCCGCCGGCACCGGCCTCGACACTGGAGCCTGCGATAAGGCCTGGAGCCGAAAGGTCCATGGAAGGTCTTCTCGGATCATCGAAAGTGCGGGGGAACCACTCCAAGAAGATCGCTTTCAGACCGGGTGGTCTGAGCCAGGCCGGCTCAACCGTCTGGGACGGTGTTGGCCGGACGCACCCGAAGTGACTGACGACGAGATGCGGGCCAAGAGCAACCGGACCTTCCGCCGGATCGCCGCCGGCCTGGCCCCGGCGGTGGCGAAAGGTACGGTTTCGCCGAACCGGGGATCGACCCCCTGCGTGAGAGGTTGGACGCCGCCATCGCAAACCACAACTGGTCGCTCGCCGCGCCGATCGCCGCTGAACCGGAGAACCGAGATGTCCGGGCGAGTTGAGAACCCTGGTCGTACGGTGGCCGTTAACGCCGAGGAGCGGAGAGCCTTGGTCAGGCTGTCCTCTTGTTTAAGATGACAAGAGATTGCCCCAATTCGGCACGTATGGAGGTGTCGCCGGGGGATGGGAAGCCGTAGGTCCGCTTAAAAAGGATTGGTAGCGTCCCCATGACTAGGGAAAGCCTCACGCTGCCAGCTCTTCATATGTCGTGATGACCTGGGGTCGGTTTTGTAAAATCTTGTGAACGACCGGCACGAGGGCGAAAGTCGTTTTCTCAAGATCGCCACAAGTCCTTTGGCGACACGATCTTAATAGTACACCCGAGAGGATTCGAACCTCTAACCTTCGGTTCCGTAGACCGATGCTCTATCCAGTTGAGCTACAGGGGCGTGTGGTGGGAACGTCGTCACCTCGTCC
>JAJYCH010000471.1 GCA_021778575.1 Planctomycetota bacterium | reverse complement strand
TTCGCTCGCTCGGACGAACCGGTCAAACCGGCTCCCGCAGTCGTTCCCGTCGCCAAGATTACTCCGATTGTTCCCGACAACAGTATCGAGTTCCAGGCGATTCAGGACATGACCCCGGTCCAGACTCGCGAGAGTGCGGCTTACGCCAAACTCCTGCGAATGGCTCGCGAGACCTCGGCCGCCGATCTTTCCAAGGAAGCCCGGCGCGATGTCTTCTTCACCCATCTCTGGGAACGCCCGGCCCGCTATCGAGGCGTGCCGATTCATCTTACCGGAATGGCGAAGAAAATCCTGACCTACGAAGTCGCGCCGACCATGACCCCGGCCGAACGCCTGTATGAGATCTGGTTTTATTCCGATGAAAATCGGTCCTTTCCCTACGTCCTGGTAATCCAGGACCCTCCGGCCGGCCTGGCGGTGGGGCACGAGCTGAACCTGCCGATCACGGTCGATGGCTACTTCTTCAAGCTGATGAAATATCGAGCCGGTGACAATTACCGAGGGGCGCCGATGCTCGTCGGTCGGATGCACTGGACGCCCGCCGCCCCCGCCGCACCGTCGACGATGACCGAACTGAGCAAGATCCCCAAGGTCAATCTTGCGATTGGCGTTTTCGCGCTGTTCGTTGTCTATATGGGAATCCGTCTGACTCTTCAGTTCCGGCGGGCCCGGGCTCTTGCTCGACCACGGTCCTCACTCACCAGCGCCAGCCACGACGGCGTCCCTGCCGAGCAGCTTGCCGAGTGGCTTCAACAATTGCCCGAAGAGGCCGAAGACGAGCCTGCTGACCGCTCTCATTTGTTGTGAATCAGACGATTCTCGACGAATTCATCATTCTTCCGAAACTTCCGCTCATCCAGGCGGTTTGACAACTTGAGGAAGATGCGCGTCGGCCCGGTCTGATCTCTCGGGATCATCTCAGGGACTGATCGTGCGTGGTTCGTTGATTGCTCGCCCAGAGGGCCAGTGCCATGTTCCGTCATTCATCCGAGCGGTCCGCGCTGATCGTCGTCGCTCTGCTTGTCGGTTTTTTGACGACTTCCGAAGTGGTTGCGTCAGGTGGACCTCCGCGAAGCCGTGGTCCCCGTCCTTCAGCCCATCACCCGGCGCCTCATCATTCCGCTGCGCCTGTTCGGAGGTCGCAACCTAACAACAGGGCGATGGTCCAGCCACATCGCAACACCGGCCGCGCGTCCACCTCCGCACCTCATGTTGCGAATCGGGTAGCTCCTGGGGTCAAACATCCGACGGTTACCTCCGCCGCGATGGCCCCAGGTAACCGATCGATTTACGGAGCAGGAACCAGCTTCCGTCACTACACGGCCCGGGGGTACGGCCGAGGCTATCAGAATCACTATTACGGCTCGCGAGGCTATGGGCGGTCGCAAGGTAATGCCCGATCCATCGTCAACCGACTTCGATCGGTTCACGCCAGCTTGGTCCGACTCGATCACGATTACCAGGGGCATCGCGTCCAGGCAATGCACGCCATTTCGCGGGCGATCCACCAGTTATCACATCGATCGGTCGCCAGCCGGTCAATCAATCTTGCACGTGGCAGCGCTGTTCGTCGGGTCTCCACAACTGGCGGCATTCGGCAAGTTCAACCGCTCACCCAGGCGCAGTCGGATTCCCGAATGGCCCAGGCGATGCGAACGACGCAGGGGATCAACTTGCAACTCTCGGAGCAAGGTCGAAACTCAGCCAATCATGTTCGAGCCCACGGTTACCTGCAACGCGCGGTCCACGAGTTAAGGATCGCGCTTGCCGTTCGTTGACGAAACGATGAAACGGCCCTGGCTCACTCGTCTTCGGTCGCCTCCAGAGATTTTGAAATCAGCACGCCGGATTCGGCGACCTCGATCAGGTATACCTTGCCGTTGATCTCAACCTCGGCTTCATATGTCGGTTTCACGATCCCTGAGTAGCGAGTGACTTCCTGGATCATATCGGCTCCCGCGTGCTTCGTCAGGGTCGCCTGAACGGCTGCGGGACAGCGTGAGAATTCGACCTCGTCGTCTTCGATCACGAGCACCTTCTCGACAAGAGTCCCCTCCTCGGCGACCACCAGTTCGTAGCGCCTTCCTTTATGGTTGACAACCGCTTCATAGACTTGAACCCCAAACTTCAGTTCCTTGCTGGCGCGGTCAATCTTCAGCCCAAATCCTTCACTCTTGAACGTCGCCTGAACAGCAGCCGGCAATCGTTCAAAAAGAACCTCGTCAGCATCGAGTCCGAGTGTCATCTCGACGAGCGTCCCATCCCCGAGAACGCCGATCGAATAAGTCTTGCCGAGCAACAGTACGTCGGCCCAGTAAGTCGTTGCGCCGGATTCGTCGGTCTCCCGGTTCACAAGTTCGACCTTCGCCGATCCGATCTCTGCTTTCAGCGTTGACTGAACCGCTCCGGGACAATCAGCCAACTTGATCGGGGTGTCGTCGGAATTCCCCGGGACGAACAGCCAGAGGCCCAGACAAACGAACGATTTGACCATGAGTGCGCTTCCGGTGAGCGATGAAAGCCTCGGGACGGAGGCAGACGAGACGACCGATCCTTCAAGTGTCAGTGATTGCGGAAACAAGGTCAATCGATCGGAACGAACGAGCCCCGAATCGTCAACGCGATGAAGTGGTTCTGGCTGGAGAGAGTGAACCGAAGTCGAATCACCGCAGTACACATCGGTGTCAGCCGATCAAAAACAGTCGAGTCGGTGGCGGTTGTCCCTTGACGAAAGTGTACCCTAGAGGCTTAAATGGCTTCTCAAGCCGAAGTGGCGGAATTGGCAGACGCGCTAGGTTCAGGTCCTAGTGGGCTTAACTCGCCCGTGGAGGTTCAAGTCCTCTCTTCGGCACTTGCAGCGAAAGGGCTTACGGCAGACAATGCCGTAGGCCCTTTCTCTTTGGCGAGGCGGTTTTCCGCCAAAATTCCGCCAAGAGGGCAGCTAAAGGGCGTTTCCGAAGGGAGACGCGGCGATGGCGGGGATGCGGAAAAAGGGCGACGGCTACCACTGCACGTTCCGTTTTCGGGGCAAGCGGTACTACTTCGCGATCGGAAACCTGACCGAGCAGCAGGCCAAGGCCAAGGGTTCCGAGGTCGATGAGACGCTCGACCTGATCGAGCGGGGGCGGCTCACGGTCCCCGATGGCGTCAGCCTGGAAGATTTCGTGGCCGCTGGCGGAAAGATTCCCGCCGTTGCCGCCAGGCCGGAGACGATCACCGTCCGGCAGCTCTTCGATCATTACCTAACGACTCACGGCAACGGGACGATCGAGACCAGCTCCCTGAAGACGGCGAAGACCCACCTGAACTCGATCGCCGAAAGTCTGGGCGAGCGCTTCCGCATCCAATCACTCACGGTGATCAACCTGCAGGAGCATGTCGAGCGGCGAAGGAAGAAGGGCGTGGCGCCGGTCACCCTCAAGAAAGAGGTGGCCACGCTCCGGGCCTGCTGGAACTGGGCGGCCCATGGCGAGCTGGTCAAAGGCATCTTCCCCGGCCGGGGCCTGCGGTTCCCCAAGGAGGAGGAGACGGAGCCGTTCCGTACCTTCGCCGAGATCGAGGCCATCATTGCAGCTGAGAAGCCCGACGAGACCCGCAAGGACGCCCTGTGGCACACCCTCTACCTGACCAGGCCAGAACTCGAGCAGTTCCTGGCCCACGTCAAGCAGAACGGCACGCTGCCCTGGATTTATCCCGTCGTGGCGTTCGCCGCCTACACCGGAGCTCGCCGGAGCGAGATTCTCCGGGCCCTGGCTTCGGATGTTGACCTGCCCGGGGGGATCATCACGATCCGCGAGAAGAAACGAGTCGTGGGCAAGCGATCGACTCGGACGGCTCCGATCACGCCGAGGCTGCATGAGGTTCTCCGCGAGTGGCTCCCCGTTCGCCCTGACGGGCCATCGCTATTCTGCCAGGCGGAACGGGTGGCCCGGAGCAGGACGAGGCGCGACGGGCCGACAGCGGTCACCAAGGACGAGGCCCACGACCACTTCAAGCGGACGGTGGCCGGATCGAAGTGGTCATCACTCCGGGGCTACCACGTCCTGCGTCACTCGTTCATCTCGGCGCTGGCGAGCGAGGGCGTCGACCAGCGGGTGATCGATGAAATCGTGGGTCACCAGTCAGAAGAGCAACGGAAGCGATATCGGCACCTCTATCCGAAGGTCATGAAGGACGCGATCAGTCGGGTGTTCGGGTGATGGGACGCGCCTAAGCCTCTATGATCAACTATACGTCTGCACAATACAGCTAGGTTTTGATCTTCACCCTATCCTGGATAACGGGTAGGCTGTTCCGTTTGATAGGTGCGACAGCCTGATGTCGCGCCTCGATCGACGGCGATACTTGTGGCGCAATAGTGGCCGCGACGCGGCGGTTCCGCCCCTGTCAAAAACCCGATCAGCGTCCCCCTGTCTCGACTCGTCTAGGTCAAGGGCGTGGCGCCCCATCTTGGCGGCGGCTATCTGCAAGTCCTTAATGCCTTTTGCATCGAAGTCGAGATAGACGGGGCAGCCGGATGACGATCAAGATTCGCTCCCTCCGTACGTCCGCCGGTTTCCTCAAGAACGCACCGATCGAGATCGCCGACGGACTGACGTGCGTCATCGGAGCGCGGGGCACCTGCAAGTCGACCGTCGTCGAGACGATCCGCTTCGCGTTCGATTGCGACCGCGAGCGGGTCGACAGGGTGTTGCTCGCAGAAACGGCTCGGGACGCCACGGGCGACACCCCGCCCCAGAGTGGCCTGATCCAGA
>JAJYCH010000470.1 GCA_021778575.1 Planctomycetota bacterium | reverse complement strand
AACAGCTTGTCGGGGAAGAGGTCGCGGTCGATGACGACGCCGATGGCGTACTTCATCTCCTGCTCCTCGTCGACGACATCCTTGCCCTCGCTGCCAACATCGGGCGGCCGGAGCAGGCGGCGATTGACTAACAAGATCACCACGGCCCAGATCGTCAAGCACCAGGGGGGAAGCACGGCGATCGACACGAAATCGCGGAGGACAATCTCCTTGGTTTGCGTCAGGACCACGCAGACGATCGCCAGCGGCAAGATCACCAGGTAACTGACCACCAGGGCCGAACTCGTCCGGCTGAAATAGCTCGAACAGGCCAGGCTCAGAAGGCCGAACGTTCCCGCGGCCAGAATCAAGATCAGATAAGCCCGCGCGATTTCCGACAGCAAGATCCCGCCCAGCAAGAAGCAGATGATCATCAACGGCAAGCTGGAGAGGATCAGGATCACCAGGTAAGTCAGCGAGCTGAGAAGCTTGCCGATCAGGATACTCGTGGGCTGGAGCGGGCTGGCCAGGAGCATCTCGTAAGTCTTGCGTTCTTTCTCGCCGGTGATGCTCCCCGCCGCGAAGCTCGGAGCGACCAGCGCGACGAGAAAGAACTGACCCAGAAAAAACTGCTTGAACAGCCGCTGGGCCAGGTCCGCGCTGACCAGCTTCCCCTCGCCGGGCCAGGCGAAGTACACCACCACTCCCAGAAACGCCACATAAAGGAACTGAAGGACGAACGCCCGGTTCGACCGGAGGTTCACCAGCAGCTCGCGGATGAGGACGGGGTTGTCGCGAAAGATCATGGTTGGCCGGTGGTCGGGGTGGTCGAAGGTTCGGGATCAACGGATCGGTCGGTCAGCTTCCAGGTTATCCAGGCACCAAGTGTCGCGAGCACGATGCTCAGCAGTGAGTGAACGAGCAAATTGGCCTGGATGATCGCTCGGTCCGGGTTCGGCGGATTGGGATTCGGGCCAGTGACAATCCGGACGATCAGTTCCGGAGTGATCAGCTCGGTCCGAAAAAAAAGGTCCACGGCGGGAACAAACGTGACCACCAGGAGCCAGCCCCAGCCGCCGACCGCATAGGCGACTGCGCTGATCCTGATCCGGTCGTCAAGGTCGGTAGCGATCAGGATCAGACTTGCAATGTTCAAACCGAGCGTGAGAAGGAAGAAAACGGTGACTCCCAGCGAGGCCCGCGCCCGGAGCGATGCGATCGCGACCAGGAGCACGAACAAGAAGACGATCAGAACCGAGATCTTGAGCCGGAGATAAAGCATCCCGTCGGACCCTCGTGATCGTCAATTGACAATCCCCTTGGTGATCATCATGAAGACCTCTTCCAGGCTCAACTCTTCTTCGGCGAAGGAGTGGACACTGACACCGCTGGTCATCAACCGACCGAGGAGCCGGGCGAGGTCTTCGTCCTCGCCATGAAACTCGGCGGTCAAGGTCTGGTCATAGGTCTCGACCGTCTTCACGTTCGGCTCGTCGCGCATGATCGAGGCGGCTTGCTCGGTCGACTCGTCGAGAACACGAACCTTGAGAACCCGGTGAGCCCGAAGCTGGCGCTGGATCTCCTGGATGCTCCCGGCGGCCAGGAGCTTGCCACGCTCGATGATTCCGATCGAGGTGCAGAAGTCGGCCAGCTCGGACAGGATATGGCTGGAGACGAGAATCGTCTTGCCCATCCCTCGAAGCTCGGACAGCAGCGCCTTCATTTCCAGTCGGGCGCGCGGGTCGAGCCCGGAGGCCGGCTCGTCGAGAATCAAGACCGGTGGGTCATGAACCAGGGTCTTGGCCAGACAGAGACGTTGCTTCATCCCCTTCGAGAGGCCGTTGACGTAGTCGTCCCGCTTGTGCGTGAGGTCGAGCAGTTCGAGAACCTGGCCGATGATCTTCTTGCGATAGGCTCGGGGGATCTCGTAGGCGACGGCGAAGAAGTCAAGAAACTCCCAGACCTTCATGCCGTCGTAGACGCCGAAGTCGTCGGGCATGAAGCCAATGACCTTGCGGACGGCCATGGGGTCGGCAACCACGGAGTGACCAGCGACCCGGCCCTCACCCGAAGTCGGCCGGAGCAACGTGGCGAGGAAGCGAATGGTGGTGCTCTTGCCGGCTCCGTTCGGTCCGATGAAGCCGAAGACTTCCCCTTTGCCGATCGACAGATTCAAGTCGTCGACGGCCACGAATTCGCCGTAACGCTTGGTGAAATGGCTCACCTCGATCATGGACGTGGGCTCTCCGAGGCGTTCGGGGTCGTGGTCGTGGTTGGGCTCGCCGTCGTTCCGGGCGAGTCACTGCTGGTTCCATTGGTTCCCGCTGGCGGTGCGGGTGCCGCCGGAGCGCCGCCGGGGACCGTGGCCGGAACCGGAGCAACGGTCGGCGGCACGGTGCCCGGATTGGGCTGGACGACCGATCGGTTCCGATTTCGGCCGGGAAAGCCCGGTTGACGGCTTTCGTTCGAGCTGGCCGGCGGGACCGCCGCCGGGTCGGGCATGACCGGGTCTTTGATCGCGTACCGGGGCGAATCAGGCGGGAGCAGCGGGCTCTCTTGAAGATGGGCGACGACCAGCGTGAAGCCTCGCTGACGGTCGACCGCCGGCTCGATCACCTCGCCACCGATTGGCTTGTCCGCCCAGGCAATCAGTCGAAGTTCGCCAACCTCTTCGGGCCGGGTCGTGATCGACCGTTGCAGGAGCAATTCGAGGAATGGATAGGGATTGAGCTTCTCGGTACTGGAGAGCTTGGGCAAGTTTTCGAGCGTCTCCAGGGTTCCGAGCGGAACCCTGGCACCGGCGGCGATCGCACCCAGAAAGAGGCCGGTCCGAGATTGTTTGTCGCGGACGACCTCGACGACCCAGGCGTCTTTCAGGTCGAGCCCGCTATCGTTCACGACGGTCCGGGGACCTTCGCCCGGCGGGGTAAGCGTGACGGTCCCGGGAAGTGACGCCAGTTGCTCGGCCCGGAACATCGCCAGGCTCCGAGGCTCGACCTGGAAGCCGCTCAGGATCGGAATCGGCTGGGTCTGGAAGCTCGACTGGGTCGAATCCTCGCCACGGAGCGACCTTCCGGTGGCGAGCGGCAACGCCAGCGCGGTGGGATCGTTGGGATAGGAGATCGAGAACCTGACCCGACCGGTCGAATAGAGCGAGGCAAATCGGCTGAGGTGCCCTCGTGGATAATTGCCATGGGTCTCGATCAGGTCGACCTCATCGCACGACGAGTCGAAACCGACGTCGTAGGCGGCGGCTCGCTCGACGCCGATGGCGAAGGCGAACGAGAGGGTCGGCACCATCACCCAGGCCCACTCGCGTCGGGCCAGCAGATAGCGGCAGATCAGATAATTGAGCGGGACCAGGACAAAAATGTACGCCAGGATCACCTTGAGCACGAACCCTCGCCCCGGGATCTCGATTCCCGAGGCGTTTTCCAGGGAGTCGCGGAAGAGGATCGGCAAGGCGGCCGAGTCGAGCCACTCACCCACCGGCGTCTCCATCGTCGGGACATCGTTGAAGGTCGAACCATCAAACGACCGTCGGGCGATCGGTTGACCATCCTCGTCGAGAGCCTGCCTCGACGGTGCTCCCATGTCGCGCGAGAGGTAACGAACGGTGGTCAGGTCGGGTCCGATCAAGGTCTCGTATCGTGGCGGAATGAACAAGTTGTTCGCGTCGCGCGAGATCCCCGAGAGCAACCGTTCCTCGGGTCGGCGGAGGACGACCCGGCGGACCATCGTGTCAAAGCCGGGCCAACCCATCAGGTCGGGGTCGGACAGCGCGACGCTCAACATCAACACGCGTCCTCGACCGACCTTCCACTCGACGCCGAGCGGCGGATTGTCCGGTCCGCCCAGTGGGATCACCGTCGCGCCGGGCTTGGCCGTCAACCCGGCGATGAACATCGGCTTCCTCTCGGTCGCCCGGATCGGCGCGGGGTCCTTGTAGCGCCGCCCGAAGGCGTCGTAGACCTCCTGCAACTGGGCGTTCTGCGCGACCGGATCGTCGGGATCATGAGTCAAGGCCGGCGGTGGATAGGCGATCGAGAGTGCTTCCAGATCCGCGCCCGAGCGCATCACGTTCTGGCCCGAGGGCTCAGCCGGCAAATACGGGCCAAGAAAGCTCTCGCGCAACGGGTTGAACGCCGGTGTCGCTCCGCCGACGATGATCAGTTGCCCGCCCCAGTGCAGCCAGTCAAGCATCGCCTGCTGCTGGGCCACTCCGAGCGTCTCGGGAGCCATCCCGTCCCAGATCACATGACTGATCGGCGACCAGGTCAACGGGTGCGGCGAGAGCAGCGGCTTCTCCGGGTCGAGCGGCAAGACCATTCGATAATAACGCTGCTTGTCGAGTTCCAGCTTGTCGTCGCGCTTGGCGACGTAAGGAAGAGTCGCCTGAAATTGAGCCCAGCGCGAGAAGTGGTCGTTCGACGACTTCGACAGCACCACGATCAACTGCTGATGCGGTTCCAGGACCCGGAGCGAGGCCAGCCATTCCTCATCCTGGCGAATGGCGTCGGGCTGGATCAACTGAAAGCCGAGTTCCCTGGGGATGTTCGGCAAGAGCACCGGCATCGTCAGCCGGGCCACCTGCCCCTTGAGCAAGGAAGCCTCGCGACGATAGATCATATCGTGCGGTTGATCGGCCAGACGAACCGGTCGCGACTGGAGCGCCCCCAGGTAATCCTGGTGATTGGCCCGCATTTCCAGCCCGAACATCGTCCAGTGGTTGGCCTTGATCAACGGCAGGATATCGAACGGCAGAACCTGCGAGCGGA
>JAJYCH010000469.1:3070-4775 GCA_021778575.1 Planctomycetota bacterium | reverse complement strand
TCGACAAATCTCTGCGCATTACTTCCCGAATCGGTCGTCAAGGCCCGACGTGGCGACCTCGACCGTGTCGCCCGCGAATGCCTGGGAAAAAATCCCATGCTGGCTCGCCTGCTCGAATCGGGCGAGGCGGGCGGCGACTGGAAAACCGTCTCCAGCGTCCAGGTGCAGACATCCCGACCACTATACCCAGGAATACTTTACGTCGGGGACAGCCAGGGGACGGTCGATCCACTCGGCGGACAGGGGATGACGATGGCCTTGCTGGGCGCCGAACTGGTGGCGCCGATCATCGAACGGTCTTTGCTGGCGAAACAGGCGGCCGAGGCGGACTTGCAGGCGGAAGTCCAGGCAAGCTGGCACCGCCGCTTCGATCGACGGGTCCATCTCTGTCGGGCATTCCACCATATGCTCATCAATCCGGGGGTCGTCGACGCGGCGTCCAGCCTGGGGACGCTCGCGTCGAAATTCCTCGCCGCCTGTTACCGTCAGACTCGCGATCGGGAGCTGACGACGGCCTGATTCCGGATTTCGATTGGCTCAGGCCTGGGTCGATGCGGGGTGAACCCACGGGCTTCGGTACGGGCGAGTCAAGAGCTTGGTCGCCTCATCGTCGCCGGTCACCTTGCCGCTCGCTGGGTCGTAAGCGAGCGTCCGGCCCAGCTTCAAGGCATTGTTGGCCAGGATGCAACTGGCCGTCGAGATATGTCCCTCCTCGATGTCCGCGACCGGCCGGTCACGCGATTCGATGCAGGACAGGAAATTCTTCATGTGTCCACGAATCGCCGGTGCCACGTGCTTTTCGAGATCCTTCTCAACCTTATCGATGGGAAATTCGTCGAGTTCGTACTTCACGTCGACGTGAACCGGCCTGTCCGATCCACCATTCGGCTTGTAGTCATAATAGTTGACGTTGGCCTTGAGCGTTCCCTTGTCGCCGTAGAACGTAGCTCCCCACTGGTCCTTCGGATCGGGGGCAGAGCCCCAGCTCCGATGCTGCCAGATAATTTTCAGGTCGCCATAATCAAACGTGGCCTCCTGGGTATCGGTGATATTGGCTCGACTGGCCTTGTCGATCAAAATTCCACCGGTCGAGGCGATCGACTTCGGCCAGCCCAGGCCCAACATCCAGCGGACCATGTCGAGCATATGTACGCACATATCCCCGACAATGCCGTTGCCGTATTCCATGAACGCCCGCCAGCTTCGGGGATGGACGATCGGGTTGTACGGACGCATCGGCGCGGGGCCGGTCCACATCTCGTAATCGAGATAAGCCGGCGGAGTTGTGTCGGCGGCCGTGCTGGTTGATCGCATATGATAGTAACAATAGATCTCGACCAGTCCAATCTTGCCGAGCTTTCCTTCGCGGATGATCCGGTCGCGAGCTTCGATCAAGTGCGGTGTACTCCGGCGCTGAGTGCCCACCTGAACCACCTTCTTCAGCCGACGGGCGGCATCAACCATCGCCTGCCCTTCGGTGACGTCGATGCTGATCGGTTTCTGGACCCAGACGTCGGCCCCGGCCTCCATCGCGGCGATCATCGGCAAGGCGTGCCAGTGGTCGGGAGTGTCGACCAGCACGATGTCGAGATCCTTCTCGGCCAGCATCTTGCGATAGTCGCTGTAGGTCCGAGGGGTCTTCTTCGAGTTCTGCCGCGCGGCCACCTGACTGGCACAGTCGGCGAGCATCAGCTTATCGACATCG
>JAJYCH010000469.1:0-3060 GCA_021778575.1 Planctomycetota bacterium | reverse complement strand
CCACCTGAAGCAACCGAAAGAGGTCGGACTTGCCATACCAGCCGGTCCCGATCAGGCCGACCCTGGGCTTCTTCTCGGCCTGGTATCCGGCGAAGGCTCCCGAAGCGGGAAGGATCAGCGGAGCCAGCGCGCTGGCCTGGAGAAAATCGCGGCGGTTCATGAGAGAACTCCCGGAGAAAAGAGAGCTTGAACGCATATCTATGTCAACTTCTGATGCTGGGCGATGATTGCCTGAAACATTCCGAGAATGCCGGCAACATTATCGATATAGATCCGGCTTCTGTCGATGGTCACGTTGGCGGCTTCCAACTGAAGAAATTGCCTGGCTTCGCCGGTAGTTACACAGCCATGAAGAGTTCGGTCCTTCGAATCGTCGCGTTCGTTGTAAGCGCGAGCCGCGACCATCTGCGCGACGCACTGGCCAAGACCCGACTCGATGTCGTTCTTCTTCGCCTCGACCATCGCGACGATGGGAGCCCGGAGCCTTGGGAGAGGTTCGGAAAGAGCCAGAAGGAAGTCACATTCACCCATCAGACCTCGCGATGGGTCAACGTCGAGCCTCGGTCCGGAAAAAATCGCCAGCGAGCTACCGCTCAGTTCCCGACAGGCCAGCAAGATCGGGCCGACGATGAATTCGCTCCGCGCCTTATCGCTGAACAGGGCCAGTTGTCGGCCTCTGGCAAGAAAGTCGTGAAGCCAGTCCGGGACGATCGCGGGCACAAGAGTCGGAAACAGGTCTCCCACCCGGGCGCGCACCCCAAGCAGTGTTTCGGCTGTCTCCAACGTAAAATCCGTGTAAGCCAAGTTCGCGACTCTCGCTCGGATCGAGTAGGGAGCGCAAATCCGGGATGTCCGCACCTGCTGGACTGAGATTACCACAATTTGGTTCCTGATCTCCATTGACACGATCGGCCAATTCACTAAATTTGAAAAAGCAAATTTGGAAAAGCAAACTGAACCGGCCAGCGGAGGGCCAGCATGGGACGACCGCCGTCGAAGGACTTGACCGAGCGCGAACTTGAAGTGATGCACGTCTTCTGGTCGCAAGGCGAAGGCACGGCCGCCGAGGCTCGCGACCGCCTCGCCACCACCGGGCTCGACCGGACCTACACGACGATCGCCAACCTGGTCCGGGCGCTCGAGGAAAAAGGCTTCCTGAAGCAGCTCAACAACGATCGCCCGTTCCTATACCGGGCCGTCCGGACCTACGAGGAAGTCTCCGGCCGCTTGCTCGGCGATCTGGTCCAGCGCGTCTTTCGAGGCTCGCGGGCGCAGCTCCTCTGTCGGCTTACCGAAGGGCGGAAACTCACGAAGGAAGAACGGGCGATCCTCGAACAGATCCTCAAGGAGGGCGGGCGATGAACGACCTGGGATGGGCGCTCGTTTGGCTGGCAATTCAGGTGGCACTGGTCATGGTTCCCTCGCTGGTGATTCAGGGTTTCGCATCGCGTCGAGGTCCCGCTTCGGGGGCCTGGGTCGCGACGTGGAGCCTGGGTCTGACCTTGTTCCTGGGGCTTTCGTTGGTCACTCCGCTCGGGTTGCTGGCACCCAGAAGTGAGCAGGTGAATATTTCCGCGAGCCCGCCGATTCGACTGGCTCACGCTCGACCGGATGGGACGAAAGCGGGATCGGAAACCATCGCTGACGGACAAGGGCATGTTGAAACGAGTGGACAAATCCTGACCCTCGAAACTCTACGCTCGGCCCTGGCTCGTCTCGAACGCACGGCGGTCGAGCCGGCGGCGAGGTTCCGGACTTGGGGTCGGATGCTCGCTATCGTAGCGCTGGGTGGGTCATTGGTCGGGTTGATTCGGCTGATGGTGGGGTTGTGGGCGGTCGGTCATTGTCGGCGAGTTGGTCGAGTGGTTGTGGACCCGGCGATGGTTTCGCTGGTCGAGGAGCTTCGCCATTCGATGGGATGTCCGCGCCCGGTCGAGATCCGCGAAGTCGCCGACCTGACGACTCCCGCGACAGCCGGTTGGCGACGGCCGATGGTGCTCTTGCCTGATAACTGGCGAAGCTGGGACGAGTCGGAACGTCGAGCGGTGATTGCGCACGAGTTCGCTCATATTCTCCGAGGGGATTACGCGGCGGGGTTGGTCGCGCGGTTTGCCGTCGTCTTTCACGCCTACCATCCGCTGGTCCGGTGGATGGCCGGTCGCTTGACGCTCCAGCAAGAGCTGGCGGCCGACGCGATCGGAGCCAAATTCGCGGGAGGCCGCGAGAGTTACGTCCTCGCGCTGTCCCACCTGGTCTTGAAGCAAGAAGGAAGATCTCCCACCTGGCCGGCCAGGGCGTTCCTGCCGCCGAGAGGGACATTGATCAGGAGGATCAAGATGCTGCGCAATGAAAATGGATCGGATTTGACGGGTGGATGGTCGAAGTCACTGAAGCTGGCGACGGTCTGCGGGTTGGTCGCACTGACGGTGGGCGTGGCAAGCTGGAGAGCGCCGGTTTTGGCGGCCGAGGAACCGGCGTCTGCCGCGTCGAAGAACAAAGTCGCGTCGGCAGAAGTCGTGAGGCCATTCGACGTGAGCTTCGTCCCCGAAGGCATGATGGGCGTGATGGTCTCTCGCCCGGCGGCGACGTTTCAACGGACTGGCATGGCCGTCTGGACTCTGATCGAGCCAGGTCTGAGTCTCGACGACGCTACAATTGATATGCTCGGCAAGTCGCTCAATGTCGACACGAAGCAACCGGGCTTCCTCAAGCCTCGCGTGGAGGAAATTGATTCGATCGTTTGTCCGTTCAACATCAAGGTCGGAAAGACTCCGGAAATGGTCGGCGGGAAAAAAGTGGAGAGTCGAAAAATGCACCGGATCGAGGGCGGCGGACTGACCATACGGATGGTCGCCCCATTCGACTGGCTGGCCTTTCTTCGACAGTGGAAGATCGAGCTTGAGGAGGTCCGTGAAGCTCGTGGCACTTACCACCGGATCAAGTCGCCGATGCTTTCCAGCATGGGATTCACAGGGGGAATTTATCTCCCCGACGACCGAACGATGGTCTACGAAAACGAAAGCTGGATCAAACAGATCATCGCGAGAGAGGCCCAGTCGG
>JAJYCH010000006.1 GCA_021778575.1 Planctomycetota bacterium | reverse complement strand
CGCCCGGCGGTTTTCGGGGCCGATTCCCATTGGGACTCGGCCATATTTCGTTTTTATCGAGGGATTGCGGGCCTTGATCGCTTCGCTTCAAGGTTTGGGCGAAAAGCTCCCGGTCAACCGGGGGAATCTCGCCCAACTTTCAGTGGTGCGGCTGCTTCGAGCCTAGCTCGACTCCGTTCACCACCTCGGCCTCGATCACTCGATGTCCCAGAAGCATCGGTCGGGCGGTTCCCTGGGCCGCGACCGATTCACCGAGACTCAAGCCCGCCTGCTTCATGCCGTCCGGCTTCAGGTGCAAGAAGTCGCCGTTCTGCAGAACCACTCCGTTGGCCTCGCCATGCTTGGCGTAGTTGAATCTCGACACGATCCCTTCGACTTTCACGTCTCCTTCGACGACCGAACCGTTGCCGGGTGACCTCGGCCCACTCGCCGGCTGGAGCGAGATGAATCGATAAACGGGATGTTCACCCCTCGGATGCTTGCCCGACTCCGGCTCGGGAATCACGCTAACCTGGACGGCCTGACCGACGACCGCCGCGGAAGCGATCGCGACCCAGGCTTCGGGCGGGACGTTCACCTGGACGGTCCGGTCTCCATCCTGGAGAAGCAGCCCCTCGACGCCGCCCTTCGGGCTGAAGTTGTAGTGCTGGATGATCCCGTTCAGGATTTCCACATCAACTTCAGCGACCTTGGCGTGATGCTCGCGAGGCTTTTCGTGAGGCTTGTGCTTGCCCATTGACGACTTCGCTCCTTTGAGAAAATTTGTGAGAGAAAGGTTCGAGACGCAGTTCGGCGTCAAGTTCCGCCAACGTGGCGACAACACCTGCCACCTTGCGGCTCAATGCTTCGCCGAGGCGGGTCGATAGCGCCAGCGTGCCTTGTCGGTGACGAAACCATGCCGATGCCAGTTCGCTCCATGATCGTGCTGTCGAAAGACCGCCGGACCATCCGGTTCGTCGGCTCGGCCAAAGAAAGCGGACGCGATCCAGCCAATCCACCCGGCAAGCTTGGCGGCCAGAGAGCAGGCAACCAGGGTCCCGGAGGTCGCCAGGATCACAGGAACGACAAGCATTTCAAAGGCTGTGGATTCCATCGGTGACTCTCCCGCGAGAAACCGGACTCAACCGTTCTCGGCCTGGGTCCGCCTGGCTCCGTTCCGCCGACTCCTGTTGAGGGCGACGATTGTTCTAAAGCAGGGAGCATACCAATCGCGAAAATGAACGCGATTCTCGGGAAATCACCCTGTTTTTTGCCGAACGGGTCGTTGAGCTGGGCGGAATCCCCCCCGATGATGGGGGGAATATCGCACGAAAACCCGAATTCTTGCGGACGTTCCGGATCGATCCGGAACCGCCCTCACAATTCGCCGAGGGGGCTAGCAAATCGGACCGGCCTCCGGCCATACTGAGGTCGGGTCGCGCATCCAGCCTTTCTCATCTCAAACTCCTGGATGCTGGCACATCTCGATTCTCCCATTGAAGGAGGCCCGCCGTGGCTGGTGATCTCCGTCGTCGACAGTTCTTGCAATCGGCCTCGGCTCTGGGGCTGGGGGCGGGGTTAGGTGGTTTGTCGAGCCTGGCGACGATCACTCCGGCGCGAGGGGCGGCGCTGGTTGTCGGGCCGGATTCGGTCCGGTTCCGGCCCGAGATCGAGCCCGTCGTCCGCTGGATCGAGCAGACCCCGCGCGATCAGGCCCTGGAAACCGCCATCAGTCACCTGAAAGCCGGCCTGTCGTATCGTGATCTGCTTTCGGGGCTGTTCCTCGCCGGAATCCGGAACGTGAAGCCTCGCCCGGTCGGGTTCAAGTTTCACGCCGTGCTCGTCATCAACTCGGCACACCTACTGGCCCAGACCGCCGGGGTCGAGGAGCGGCTGCTTCCGCTCCTCTGGGCTCTCGACAACTTCAAGAACTCACAGGCTCAGGACATCAAGGAAGGGGACTGGACGCTTGGCGCGGTGGATGAAGCCAAGGTTCCCTCGGCAACCCTGGCCAGTGCGGCGTTCGTCCGGGCGATGGAAGCGTGGGATAGCGACGCGGCCGATGTCGCCGCCGCGGGACTCGCCCGAGGGACCGGCGCGGCCCAGGCGATGGAGCCATTCTGGCGCTACGCCGTCCGCGACCAGCGCGATATCGGCCACAAGGCGATCTTCGCCGCCCAGTGCTGGCGAACCTTGCAAGCCATCGGCTGGCAACACGCCGAACCCGTCTTGCGGTCGCTCGCCTTCGGGATGCTCGACCTCCGGGGCGACGAGCGACCCGTCGTCGTCGGGCCTTACGAATCCAATCTTGAACAGGCGAAGAAGATCCGCGACGACTGGCAAGACGGCAAGGCCGACCCCGGCTCGACCGTCGCGCTTCTGGAGACAATTCGCCAGGCTACGCCCGAAGCGGCGTCAATCGAGGCGGTGAGACTGCTCAACGGCGGAGCGTCGCCCAGCTCGCTCTGGGACGCGATCGTTCTGGGAGGTTCGGAACTGTTGATGCGAAGTCCGGGGATCGTCTCGCTGCACGCCGTCACCGCCGCCAACGCCCTCCACTTCATTTATGGTGCGAGCGGCGACGACACGACCCGACGACTCGCGTTGCTCCAGGCGGTCGGCTGGCTGCCGCTCTATCGCGGTCGAGCCAGACCCGACGGAGCGATCCGGATCGACGCGATCGAAAATCGCGCAACCGATTCCCCGGGCGACGAGGCGGTCGGCGAGCTGTTCGCCGCGATCTCGAAGGACCGCAAGCAGGCCGCCGAGAAGACGATGAGCTACCTCGCCCGAGGAGGGTCAAATGACCTGATCTTCGCCGCCGCCCGGCGAATGATCTTCCACAAAGGGAAGGATAGTCACGACTACAAGTATGGCGCCGCGGCCTGGGAAGAATGTCAGCTCGCCAGCGACCCGAAGTGGCGTCCCGCCCTGACCGCCGCGATGATGTTCAACCTGCCGGGCGCGGCAACCGCCGACAGCCCGTTGATGAACCGGGCGAGAGAGGCCATCAGCCGGGTCATGGGCTGAATTCGAGGCCGAGAACCTCTGCCCAGAGCCGCTCGTAAGCCTCGACCACCCGAGCGGGAGTGAACGACGCTTCGACCCGATCGCGGGCGGCCTCGCCAAACCGGCGGAGCCGGTCGCGGTCGGAGGCGGCTTCGAGCAAGGCTCCGGCCAGCGCCTGGGGATCGGCGGCCGGGACAAGCCAGCCGGTCCGGCCGGGAATCACCAGATCCTCGGTCCCTTCGACCCTGGTTCCGATCACGGCCCGCCTCGCGGCCATCGCTTCGAGGACCACGTTCGGCATCCCTTCCCAGAGTGACGGAAGAACCAGAAGATCGGCGGCCTTGAGCAAGCCGGGCACGTCGTCGCGACGGCCCAGCCAGTGGACATGGTCGCGGAGCGTGGGGTGAGTCTCGGTTCGAGCCTGTAAATGTGGGCGCAAAGGGCCATCGCCGACCAGAACGAGGTCCCAGTCGGATCGAGTTTCAATGACCTTCGCCGCCGCTTCGAGCAAGAATTCCACCCCTTTTTGCGGGTCGAGCCGGCCCACATAGAGGGTAAGAAATGTGTCGGGTGGGATGCCGAGGCTCGGCCGATCAACGGCGAATGCGCAATCGATGGCCGTACCGTCAACCGCGTTGGGAATCACCACCAGCCGATCCGGGTCGAGCCCACCGAATTCGATGCTGAACCGGCGAACCCCTGCGGAAACGCAGACGGCTCCGGTCGAGAGGGAGCCCGTCAGCCGGTCGAGTGTCAGGTGCCAGCCCTTTTGTCGCTCGGCCACCCGAAGACCGCCAACCACCCAGGGGCTACCAGCCCAGGGGGCCGCCAGCTTGCTCGCCAGGTTGGCATGGAACAGGAAACTCTGGACCAGTCGAGGCTTCGAGCGCCGGAGAGCCGATATCAAACGGGCGATGACCTGAACCGGCCGTCGACGATTGACATCCAGACTTTCCACCGAGATCCCCGCCGCTTCAAGCGGTTCGACCAGCGCTCCGGGTCCGCTCAGGTTGATGACCGATGGTCGCCAGCGTCGAGGTTCGAGGCCCGTCGCCAGTGCCACCAGAGCCCGCTCGGCCCCGCCGACATCGAGGTCGGTGATGACCAGCGTGATCGGTACCGGCTCGTCAGGCCAGTGAATTCGCGAGGTGCTCGTCCGTCGTCGGGCCAGGGATTGCAACCGATCACTTCCGCTTGGGCTTGGGTTTCACTTCGCTCCGGAGAGCTTCCAGCTCGCGGCGGAGCCGATCCACCTCTGATTCGGCCTCGCGCCGGGCTTGTTGTTCAAGCCGCAGGGCCTCTTGTTCCCGCCGCAGGGCCTCTTGTTCGTGTTCGATCCGTTCCAGCCGGGTAAGCAGTCGCCGGCCGGTGGCCGGGTTGAACAGTCGGACGACGATTCCCTCGGCTTCGAGGTGAAGGCCCAGGACTTCGCTGGGAAGTCGCCCGTCGACCGGCTCGATCCGTTGATATTCCCCATTGACCAGACGATAGCCCTGGAGGACGGGTTTCAGATATTCGCCGAGCGGGTCGAAGAGGAAATATTCGCGGACCTTCAGGTCGTTCTGGTAGATCCGGAATTTCTTCCCCTTGTCCACGCGACGGGTCGAGGGGGAAGTGACCTCGACCACTAGTTCGGGACCTTTGCCCGCTTCGAGCCAGGTCTTGTAAATCTGGCGGCGGATGGTCTTATCGATTCCATGGGTGACCCAGACGTCGGGCGAGACGACGAAGCGTGGCTGTCCCTCGACGTAGTAGATGAAGTCGTCGCCCGAGACGTAGGCGAGCGGATCGTCGACAAACCAGTCCTGGAGCGCCAGGATCAGGTCGATATTGGCGTCGCGGTGGTCGATCGTCTCGCCCATGGGTTCGCCGTCCGACTCCGGATAAAAGACTTCGGCCCTGGTCGAGGTCGTGGCCATCGCGATTCCCTCCTTTTCCCTCTGGATTCGCCCGGATAAGATTGTGCGTCATGGCGATCGAAGGGGAAAGAGCATTTGGACACCGCATCGTTCGATTTTGATCTCCCGGACCACCTGATCGCGCAGGAAGCCGTCGAGCCGCGCGACCAGTCGCGGCTGATGGTCGTCCGGCGTGCCACAAAGACCTGGGAGCACCGGGTTTTCGCCGATTTGCCCGACCTTCTCGAACCTGGGGACGTGCTCGTCCGGAACAATACCCGGGTCGTCCCCGCGCGGATTGTCGGCCAGCGAGCAGCGACGGGCGGCCGTTGGGAGGGACTTTATCTCCGGACCCTGACCGACGGAGCCTGGGAGATCCTGGCAAAGACCCGGGGAAATCCCGCGATCGGTGAACGGGTGGTGGTCGGCCAGGGCTTGTCGTTAGCTCTGGAGGCGAAGCTGGGCGAGGGGCGCTGGAGGGTCCAGCCCGACTCGGACCAGGCCGCCGAATCCCTACTCCAGATTCACGGGTCGATCCCCCTGCCCCCCTATATTCGCAAAGGCGTCGAGTCGCTGGGCGACCGGGCGCGTTATCAGACCGTTTATGCCGAGGTTCCCGGATCGGTCGCGGCACCGACCGCCGGGCTCCATTTTACTCCCGAGGTCTTTGACCGGCTCGACGCCCGAGGGATTGCCCGGGTGGACCTGACCTTGCACGTCGGAATCGGAACGTTCCGACCGATCGAGGCCGAGCGGATCGACGACCACGTGCTCCATGCCGAACGGGCCGAATTGACCCGGGAAGCGGCCGAGACCTTGAACCGTAAGCGGGCGGAAGGGGCGAAGATCGTCGCTGTCGGCACGACCTCGGCGCGAACGCTGGAGACCGCCAGCCGCTCGGGCCGTTTCGAACCGTTCTCGGGCGAGACCGCGCTTTATCTCAAGCCTGGCCATGCGTTTCAGGGAGTGGATGCTCTGGTGACCAACTTCCATTTGCCCCGGAGCAGTCTGCTCGTCCTGGTCTCGGCGCTTGCCGGAGTCGACCTGATCCACGCAGCTTACCAGGAGGCGATTCGCCGGCAATATCGATTTTATAGTTACGGCGACTCGATGCTGATCCTCTGATTTTTACCTCGGACAAAAGCGTCGGCTATAATTCAGCTTCATGCCTCAAGGATGAGACGCCTCTTTTCGACACCGGAACGTCGCCATGTCCGTCAAAGGCCGACCGGTCCGCCTGATCGTCGCTTGCGGCCGGGTTGGTTTCGCGTTGATGGTGATCGGCGGACTGGCCGGTTGCACCGGGCCAGGCCAACCTTCGCCGACCGTTCTGCCGACGATCATCGACGTACCCCGAGCCGACGACGATTATCCCACGCCGACTCCTCCATCGGCGATCGAAACCTGGGTCGTACATACCCGGGCGACCGAGCAGAAAATGGGGACAAACCCCTGGCCCAGTCTCACCGTCGGTCGGATCGACGAGCAGGGTGGTCCGCTCCACGCCACGGAACCCGAAGCGCTCTTGAGCCAGATGGCGGGGCGACCGTCAGTGATTCTGATTCATGGGAATGCTTACACCTACAAAGAGTCAATCGAAGAGGCGATCAAGGTCCGAGGTCAGCTTGAGACCCTCGGCGGCTTGTTGCCCGACACCTTGTTCATCATCTTCGACTGGCCGAGCGAGCGTATCCTCCGCTCTCTCGAAGTCGACCTGAACGAGAAAGCGAAGCGGTCGAGAGTCGCCGGCTATCACCTCGCGCGGTTCCTTCAGGCCGCTCCCTCGAATGCGAGGATTTGTTTGATGGGCCAGAGCGACGGAGGGCGGGTCGCCTTGACGACGATGCATCTCCTGGCCGGGTCCAAGCTCCCCCGGATTCTCAACGAACCGGGAATCCAGTTGACCTCGGCCCGGAGCGATTTGCAGCTCCGAGGAGTGGTCCTCGAAGCGGCGGTCGGTCACACCTGGCTCAACCCCGGCGACCGGCTCGAATCGGCCCTGCCTCACTCCGAAGGACTTCTGATCCTTCGAAACAGCGGCGATTATGCTCTGGCCGTCTACGTCTTTGGCAATTATACCGGATTTCACCCCGCGCTCGGTCGGGTCGGCCTGAAGGCACGCGACTTGAAGAAGCTGGGTCCGCTCAAAGACCGGGTCGAGGAGATCAACCAGCGCTCACTGAGCGGTTGGGATCACACTCTCTTCACTCAATCATTAACTTATCCCGTCGTCGCCGAGCGGATCGCCGCCTATACCTCGTGGCGCGACGTTTCCGACGGTGCCGGCAAGCGTTATTCGACCCGGGATCTTTCCTTGCGGTGATGGAGCGATTGCCTCTTGTTTTGATAAACATTTTCACGGGAATCCGGCTCTGATCCGCGTCCACTACGGGAAGGACTCGACCGACGATGGCATGGTTATACGCGGGGCTGGCCCTGCTTTCGGGGGCGGCCCTGGCGGTGCAGGTGGGACTGAACAACGGACTGAAGGAGCGGATGGGGCACCCGCTTCCGTCGGCCCTCTGCTCGTTCGCGACGGGAACCCTGGCCCTGTTCGCGATCGTCCTGGCCGTCCGACCACCCACGCCCAAGGTCGCCAGCTTCGCCGAAAGCCCCTGGTGGATCTGGCTCGGCGGAGTCGTCGGCGCGGCGTACATCACGGTGACGATCACGTTTTCGGGCCGGCTCGGAGCCGCCGGCTGGCTCGGCGTGGTCGTCACCGGGCAGATCCTGACCTCGGTCCTGCTCGACCACTACGGACTGTTCGGGTTCAAGGTCCACGCCATCACCCCCTGGCGAGTGTTCGGAGTGATCCTGTTACTGACCGGCGCGGCGATCGTCCTGCGAAGTTGACGCACCGCGATCGCGTTCCTGATCAGCACTCCGTCGGTTCCGGCAAGGCCCTGGCCCATTCGCGAATCTGGTCCAGGTAGGCCACCTCATCGTAGCGAACCATTGCGTCAAGCTGGTCGAGCGCCTCGATCACGAGAGTGGGGGTGAGCTTCGGCAGGACGACGCTCCGTTCGATCTCTCGGTATCGATCCCCTTCCAGCCGGAGAAATTGGAGCGAATCATCGCTGACGTCGTACCGCCAGACCTCGGGGACGCCGAGCCTGGCGTAGATCGGCAGCGAGGACTCGGAGTCTCGCGTGTGGTCGATCTCGATCGCCAGGTCGGGCGGGAGATCAGTGTTCAGGTCGAGCTTGGCCTTGGGCTCGGTGCCGATCTTGCGGAGTTTCCGGAAACTGGTCATCGGCTCGACATGAGGCCCAATATAGAACGCGTTGTCGGGATCTTTGCCGCTCCCCTTGTCGGGTGTGGTCCCTCGCCGGAGAGTGGTCGAGCGAATCCCCTTGATCGCCAGGCCCGAACCCGCGGCCGTTCCTCGGACCACCAGGGCCAGCAAGTCGGCCGCTTCTTCATGAATCGGGTCGGGCGACATGATCGTCAGATTCCCGTCGAGGTAATTCATCCGGACGTGGTCATTCGATGGGTCATCGCGGAGCTTGCAATAGGTCGCCCAGTCGACGTGATGCAAGGCAGCCCCAGATGTTGAGATGGTGGCCATAGAGTCTCTCCACTGCTCGACGGCCTTGCCGAGGGCATTTCAGCAGGCCGCCGAGGTATCGCCGATTCCTTCGCCAGGGTTACTGTAGCCCTCGAAGCGATCCGAGCTCAATGGAAAACCTCGAAGCAGAATGAGGACATTCCGACCCGTTTCCTCGAAAACCTTGGCTTCCCCCCGTCCGAACGTTCGATTATGATCCCGCCCGAAGACCCGGCGCGGTCCCAGGATGGGGCACGTCTGTCGGGCTCGATGACTCCGAGGCGATGGTGAGTGGTCGTGGCTGGATCGGGCGTGACTCTCAGGAGTTGCGTCGAATCTGCCTCCGATCCCGGTTGATCGAGTCGAGGAAGGATTCCTCAAAGCCCATGTTCGACCGCTCGAGTCGCCGTTACCGGCCGATGGTTCTGGCACTGGTCCTGCTGACCGGTCCCGGCTGCGCATCGATGCGGCGGAATGCCCCTTCGCCCGACCTTCGCCCGTGCGACGAGGGGTTCGCGGCCACCGCCGATGGCTGGATGCTCGGGATGCGGCACATCCGGCCGGCGAATCCCGACCCGGGCAAGCTTCCGGTCGTTCTCTGCCACGGTCTGGGCTTGAACGGGACGTTCTGGACGATCACCGACGACCACCTGCCCAGCCAGCTTGCCGCCAAGGGGTACGAGGTCTTCATCGTCGATATGCGGGGCTCGGGGGCGAGCCACCGGGTCGGCCTGCCGGGCAAGATCAACAAGGTCTTGCGCCAGACGCCGATCCGCGAGGTCGGGGCGCGCGACTGGACGGTGGACGACGAGGCAAAGTACGACGTCCCGGCAATCCTCGAATACGTCCGCCAGGAGACCGGCTCGGAACGGATCAACTGGATCGGTCATAGCCTGGGCGGAATGTTGATGTTCCCGTTCCTGGAGTTCTCGCCCCAGGCGAATCGGATCAGCAACTTCGTCGATATGGGAGGCGTGGCGATGGTCGTCGACACGCCCGACATCCGCGACATGCGCCGGGCCGACAAGGGGCTCCGGGTCCTCTCACTGGGCTTGAGCACCGGACGGCTCGGACGGCCGATGATGTACGGCCGTCTGCCCGGCCTGGAAATGATCGACCGGTTCTATTACACGGCGGCAAACGTCGACAAGCGCACCGTCTCGCGGTTCTATGGCTACACGCTCGAAGATCCGGGCGCCGGGGCGTTGAAGCAGCTCGACCCTTATCTCTGGACCGGTCACATGCTGTCGGCTGACAAGTCGATCGACTACGCCTCGGCACTGGACCGGATCACGACGCCGATCCTGATGGTTGCCGGTGAAGGGGATATCATGGCCGACATCCCTTCGAGCATCCTGACCTTCAACGGGTTGGGAAGCGCCGACAAGTCCATGATCCGGTTCGGCCGGCTCGACGGACATCTGGCCGACTACGGTCACTGCGACCTGGTCTGGAGCCGGAACGCCCCGAAGGAAGTCTTCCCACCGGTCATTGAGTGGCTCGACGTCCATCAGCCAGCGGTCGCCAGCACCCGCCAGTCCCTGCCTGCCCCGGCGCATTCGACGCCGCAAGGGCGTTGACAGGTCGATCAGCGCTGCCTGGCCAGCCGTTTGGCTCGCGGTTTCGCCACGGGAACTGCGGCTTCGGGCGAGGTCGCGGGAGCTTGATGGCTGACCAGATCGGCGAGCTTGCCGCCGAGAGCGAAGAAGGCGCGGAACATCAGGTCAAGCGAGACTTGGGGGTCGGCTTCCTCGATTTTCGAGACGCGCGACTGGCTCGACTCGATCTGCTTGGCCAGGGCTTTCTGAGTCAGGCCCTGCGCCGCTCGGAGATTTCGGGTTGCGATTCCGAGGTCGACTCTCAGCTCGATGATCTGCCGTTCCGTGTCGTCCAGTCCGAGGAATTCGGCGAAGTCGCCGACCCAGTAGCCAGCGGCTTCGAGACGCTTTTTCTCGGCTTCGTCCATGGTGAGTTTCCTTCCTGCGGGTTATTTCCTATTGAGGTTACGTTCCCGGTAAACTGGGTCTAGACCTGACCTACGAGACTTGGAATTCAGCGTAGCCTGCCGAGGGTGAACCATGGGTGAGCGTTACGAAAACCAGGAAGGCGATACTTATTTGGAGCAGTCGCAGTCGCTGACGCATGATCGGTTCGAGGGCGAGCTGTATCCTCGATTACCATATGGTTTGGAGGCGTTTCGCAACCCGGTTGAGTCCGACCACAAGCCATGTCCACATTGTGGTGCAGTGAAGGGCCAACTCCACGAACCGCTATGCGACTACGAGGAATGCCCGGCCTGTGGCTTACAGGTCATGTCATGTGATTGCGGCATTTTTACCGAAGATGCTGTACCTGCGTAACTTCGTGCTTAACCACACCAGGCAACAGGCCCACGTCAATCGTCGACCAAACCCGGTCCTCGCTCCAGCATCGCTTCCATTGAGTACAGAGAGGCTGGGTCCAGACTCGGTTGATCAGACTTATTCACTCGCTTGGCTCGCCCCTCAACCTCGCTTGGCGATCAGTTGTTCGAGCAAGCGATTTGTCTCTTTTTGCAAGGCGATTTGTTGCCGGGCCAGGTCGTTTCGCTCGCCGGCCAGTTCGAGCGACTTGCCCACGATCACTTTCTGATACTTCTGCCTTCTGAACACATAAATGATCAGCAACAAAACATAAACGGTCAGCGAGCCAACCAGGATCAACGGCCAGACGGGGGGTGGCTCGGGCTTGGCGACCTCTTGCGCCCATGCGGTCGAGGTGGTGGCTCCGAAGATCATCACGGTTCCGATCAAGATCCGTCGCATCGTCTCATTTCCTCGCGAGTGCCGGTTCCGTCTCATCTCGAAATCACGTCGATGCAGAATTGCGACCAGGTCTCGAACTGGTCGCGAAGGGGCGTCAGATCGTCGATCTTGACGAATTCAGGGTCGGCCAGGGCATCTTCCTTGGGCGCGACTTCAGGGCGGTCGAGTTCAAAGAGGTGGACGACCCCCAGGTGGACCAGGCCGACGGGGTTGGAGTCGTCGTTGATCAGTCCGAGCCGGGTCAGCCGGCCGGGGCTCCGGACGTCGACTTCCTCGTCGAGTTCGCGGCGGAGGGCCAGCTCGTAAGCCTCGACGGTCCCCTTCCCCTCGGCGTCCGCCTCGGCCACATGGCCGCCGACGCCCAGCGAGCGAAGCCGGCGGAGCCGGGCCTCGCCACCGCTCTTGCCTCGGACATAGGTAAAGACCTGCCCCATCGAGCGAAAGATCACATAAGGGATAATCTGTTTGAACGAGGGGTCGTCCTCGACCTCCGAACGCGGGCGAAAGGTCGCGAGTTCGGGCACCAGCAGGGTGTTCAGATAACGATCGGCATCGGGTGAGAATCCCTGGAATCGACCCAGGCGATCAAATTCGTCGGCGGGAACAATCAGGACGCGTTCAGATAAACCCACAGTGTCACCTCGGAACGGGAACCAGGTTGAACGGGGCCGGCCCGTCCGGCTCGTACTTTCGCTTTTATCGGCAAAATCTGTCAAGTGAAGGAATCATCCACGATCATTCCTGTCAATCTTGCTGGAAATTCGACCCTCGGTTCCCTGAAGATAGGATTCTCTCCCGATCGGCTGAGGCTCACCCGGATCGACAAGTCTAGCGGCTGCGTGGATTGATGCGAAGAGGCATCCGCGGTGCGTTGTTTTGCCCGGTGGACTTTTCTATGATACAGATTCACTCGGCGGCGGCGGGCGTACATCCAGGAGTATCCAGGTGATCGGGACGACGCTCAACCAGAGATTCACCCTGGACAAGGAGCTGGGTCGAGGAGGCATGGGCGCCGTCTACCGCGCCACGGACACGATCCTCCAGCGCTCGGTGGCGATCAAGATCCTCAAGGAGCAGACCGGCGACGAGGTCGGCCGGAAGATCCGCCTCGAAGCGCAGATCCTCGCCCGGTTGGTCCACGAGAACATCGTCCGGCTCTATGACTTCGGCGAGGCCGCCGGAACGTACTACTTCGTCATGGAGGAAGTCGACGGATCGAGCTTCTCGAGGCGCTGGCGGCAGATCACGCTGGCCGAGCGGCTCCGGGTGATCGCGCAGACGGCCGAGGCTCTCGACTATGCGCACCACCAGGGGGTGATTCACCGCGACGTCAAACCGGCCAACGTGCTGATGACCTCGCTCGATCAGGCCAAGCTCTCGGACTTCGGGCTCTCCCTGATCGCCGACGAGGCCCAGGTCTCGGGCACGATCAAGGGAACGCCGCACTACATGAGCCCGGAGCAGGCGAAGGGAAAGCGGCTCGACCACCGGACCGACCTGTATGCGCTCGGGGTGATGCTCTACGAGTGCTCGACCGGTTCGCCGCCGTTCTCCGGCCCGACGCTCGCGGTGATCGCCAGCCATATCAACGCGGTTCCCGACTCTCCTCGGAGCCGGAACCCGGCGATCTCGGCGAATCTGGAAGCGCTGATCCTCAAGCTCCTGGAGAAATCCCCCGAAGCTCGGCCGCATTCGGGTGCCGACGTCGCCGCCGTGATTCGTGACCTGATCGCCAACGACCCGACACTCGCCGACGCCGAGGCGAACGCCAGTTCGACTCCCGGATCAACGGCGGGCCGGACGGTCGTCAAGGCGGTCACCTCCACAAATGTCGACGGGCTTCGTCCCGACCCGACAAAGCCAGCCGGCACCGCCGGTTCGTCGCCCCCTCGGGGGGCGCTGGCCACCGATGTCGGTCGGTCTCGGGCGCTGGCGATGATCGCCGATGTCGTGGCCGAGCCGCTCATCCTGTCGGCCGATGAACGGTATTATTGCGGCCATTACCTGGGTTATCTCCTGGGCGGTTCGAGGCGTGAGGGGTTCCTCCGCCGACGACCGCTTGACCCGCTCAACGCCGACCGGGCCCGGCTCTTGCTGGCGATGACCTGGCTGATGATCAAGGGACCCGGTGACGGAACCCTCCAGCGAGGGGTCGAGTTGCTCGAATCGCGGTTCGACGTCCGGCCGCTGCTCAACCCGATCATCGTGACCAAGTACCTGACCGTCCGCGACACCCCGAACAAGCGCAAGGCGTTCCGTCAGGCCCGCAGGCGGCTCCAGGAAGCCAGCGATTACGCCCAGCGCAAGCTGACCGACGACAAAGGGGTGCTCAACCCCGGCCTGATGCCCCAGAAGCTTGACGACCTTCGCAAGGTCTCGCCGGCGAAGGTCGATGTCGACGATCAGCTCGTCGGCCGCTGGAACCGCGTGGCCGAGGTCTGGCGCGACCGGGCCGACTTCCGCCAGGCCGTGCTCGGCTACGCCACGACCACCGCCGCCAAGGACCCCGCCAGCGCCGATCTCTGGCCCGAAGTCGTTTATCCGTTGATCGAACGAGCCCGCTGGCAACGTCAGCGGCGGTCGGGAACCGAAGCCGCCTGGGATGCCGTCTGCGAGTCGCTCCACCTACCCGACGCCGGAGTCCGGCTCGACCAGGCGATCAAGAAGGTCGTCCCCGCCCAGGTCGTCGAGGAACTCGACCACGAACTCGGCTCGTTCGAGGAGAACCCCGACCTCGACTTCGACATGGCCGCCGGTGGAGCCGAGGCCGAAGGTGATTCCGAGGTCGACCGGGTCAGCGTCCGGCTCAACGCCCGGACCTTCAACGAGATCGCCACCGACGTCGAGCGCGACCGCAACCTGACCTACCTGGCCAATCCCGACCCGATCCGGATGACGATGGGCGACCTGAAGGACCTCTGGCAGGAAGCCGTCTCGGCCCTGAAAAACCCTGGAGCCAAGGGAGGCCACCGGATCGTCCCGATCGGCCCGTACCGACTGGCGGTGATCCCCTCGATCCGAGGCAAATCCGCCGGCCAGATCGCGATTCAAGGGATGAGGAACAAGCAGATCGAGATGCTGATTCCCTCGATCCGCCTGGCCAGCAGCGTCGCCAAGCCGGTCCTGGCGGTCTGGGCCTATCTCGACGACAGTCTGGCGATTGCTTATGTCGACTACAAGAACGACGAGCGGTTCATCTCGTGGCACGCCCCAACCAACCAGCAAGAAAACCACGACGACGCCGCGTCGCTGAACAGCACGCTCCTGCAACTGAACCTCGAAGCCCCCGACCAGCTCGACCGGGTTCTGTCGAAGAAGTACCGGCCGAGGAACCCGGTTTGAGGGGCACCGGATGACTTATTGCGGAGCTTTCGGTTTCGACAGAAAACCCCAGACGATTTCCAAAAGGGTTCCTGGCACGGCTGGCACTTTTTAGCCACTTCAGTTGCCGAGGTTCTGAGACTAGAGAAGGCAGCGCTCCGAGCCGTCGACATTGAACGGCCCGAAACAAACACAAAACATTTTTATATATTTTTAAATGTATTTTTGTTGAATCTAGAGCAGTTGAATCCGATTTAATCATGCCGAATGGCATACTGTAGCTTGATGCAAAAGAGCTATTTTAATCAAGTGACTCCTGAAATCTTTTCCGCCTCTCTTGACTCATCAACGCCTAGTAAAGAAAGTCTTTTGTGATTGATTGTCTGGTATGAAAAGCATACCACCCCGACGAACTGACTAATTCTATCATGGTCGGAGCCGACCACATGCCGCGACGTCGCAAGCCGCCAGGTTACGAAAAATGGACGTGGAATGAGATCAACGCTGGCCGAAAAATGAGTAAGGCCGAGAAGCGCTGGAATCGTATCGGGAAGGAACTCAATTGGGAGCAGAGGCCAAACGGCTCTCACCAAGCCCCAGCGCAAGCGGTTCCTATACTGGTCGTCTTAGGCATACTAATGTTTGCATTGATGATTATCGCACCGGCTGGATTGGCCAATACGTCAGGCGAAGCCGGGGCGATTGGGGCTCTGGTGTTTCTTGGCATTCTTGTAATGGGTGTACTGTTGGTGTTGGTTGGGCACAATTATCCCTCGACTGGTCAGAGTTCGGGATCAACGGCTCCGACTAATGCGACCCAGCCTCTGCCGTCACAAATCAATACACCTCCTCAGCCTTCTGTAATGCTTCCGGCACTGAAGCGAGGTTGGGCGGCTATTGTCTATGGTCTGTCCTTCAAATGGGTCTCGAGACTACCCGATTGGGCTCAGCCGATTCTATGGGGGCTCGGAATGGCAGCCCCGATAGTCTTGGTGATCCTAGCGGTGAGGGCTTTGAGACGGTGAAAGATGTGGTTCGTTTGTAGTAATTGGCTTGGGTGGTGCGTCTTCGCTGACGCTCGACACACCCTACACCTCCACTGAAAATCGTCGGGGTGGTGATTCTGTGAGTTTCATGTAACGTCGATGGAGCGGGTTCATCCCGAGCATTTTTCATTTCCGGTGGGGTGGCCTCCTGCCGACCGCCCCGATCGACTATATTGATGACATGAACGCCATCAGCCTTCAAGACCTTCAGCGCGACCCTGCGGCTCTCCTCGATCGCGTCGAGGCTGGCGAACGGCTCATCGTGTCACGCGATGGCCGACCCGTGGCCGAGTTGCGACCGATCGACTCGCCGCAGTCCGCCCCTCGACCGTTCGGCCTGGCCGCAGGGGCATTCACTGTTCCGGACGACTTCGATTCTTCTCTTCCCGAGGATTTCCTCTGGGAATTCGAGGGACGATGAGGCTGCTCCTCGATACACATGCCTTCCTGTGGTATATCACCGCCGACCCAAGGCTCTCGGTCGTCTTCCGGTTGGCTGTCCAGGATCAGGCGAATGAGGTCTATCTGAGCGCCGCCTCTGTCTGGGAGGCGGTCATCAAGCACGGGCTCGGGAAACTTCCGCTCCCGGCCCCACCCGCTGAGTACCTGCCGCGACAGAGGGACGCACACGGGATCGCACCCTTGCCAATCGACGAGGCGGCGATGACACATCTCGCCTGCCTCCCGACGCTCCATCGCGACCCGTTCGACCGCATTCTCGTCGCCCAGGTGTTGCAACATGGGATGACGATCGTGACGGCCGATGCTGAAGTCGCGGCCTACCCGATCCCTCTGCTTTCATCGACATGACTCGTCAGGCTCATGAGATTGGAAACGAATACTCATGTTTCAATCCTCCGTATAAAACCGGATATCCAAACTCCGCAAATACGTCTGCAACCCGGCGTCCTGGATCGGCAGGAGATAGGCTTCGACGCCTGACTCGTTGTAGTGGGCGTGCCACTCGCCGGGTGGGGTGACGAAGACCGAGGCCGGCTTCCAGTCGACACGGACCGGGTCGATGATCCGGCCGTCCTCGCCGAGTTCCTTGCCGACCAGCGTGTAACAGCCGGGCTGGCAGTCGATGATCAGGTCGAGCGCGACCGACTGGTGCCGGTGCGGTAGTTGGACGGCTCCGATCGGCAAGATTCCGAGCATCGCCCAGAGCGTCGGAGTGATGGTCAAGGTCTGGTCGCAGGTCCGGTTGGCCAGCAAGACGCTGATCCGGCTCCGGTTGACGGCCTCGGGATCGGCGGCGGCCTTGGCCAGTTCGGCGAGCGTTTCCTCGGCGCGGAACAGCGTGGGATTGAAGGTCGGCTCGGCGGCCCTGGCTCCCAGGTAGCGGAGCAACGGCTCGTCGTGGACCCAGTAGAACGCGGCGTCGTCCTCGGCCGTGTGAGTCGCGCCGGTGCCCGAAGGAAGGGTCAAGATGTCCCCCTGAGTCCAGGGGATGTCCTGGCCGCCGAACCGGGTGATCCCTCGGCCTCGGAGAACGTAATAAAGTTCGGACGAGGCATTGGGAGCCGTCTCGACCGACTCGCCGGGTAAGATCCGGACGAAGCTGGCGGCCAGGCCGGGGCTGGTCAAGGGGCCGGGACGCTTGAGCTTGCCGCTGAGGTCGAGCGGAATGATCCGCGACGGACCGGTCTGGTGGAGCGTCGCCGGGAAGTCGGTATACGGGATCGGCGGAGTGGCTCCCGACGCGATCGGGTCGGCCGCCTGACTGTATTCGTAGATCCGGACGTCGGCGGTCAACGACTCGGGGACGGCCGAAGCCTCGACCGTGGCTTGGGGGTTGGGCATGGCTCGGGTGCTCCAGGATCGGGACGAGACGAGTCGGGATCGAACCGGCCGGGCAGACCAGCCGGAAATTCCGGTTTGCTTTCTTGAAGTATCGCGTCCGTTCAGGTCTCCGGCAAGGCCACGAAGACCGCCGACTCCTCCAGGCGAACCGGGTAAAGACGGCGGGTCAGAGTTTCGCCGACCGAAGCGGCGCCGGTCGTCACGTCAAACGACCAGCGGAGGCAGCCCAGTCGTGGGCAAGTGACCGTCGAGCCGGCGAAGGTCCCGTTCGCCAGCCGCCCCCCCTGGTGCGGGCAGCGGCCGTCGATGCAGGTGATCGAGTCGCCCACCCGGAACAGGGCGTAAACCCGCCCGTCGCGCCAGAATTCCCGGCTCGACCCGCTGGGCAGGTCGTCAAGCGTCGCGGCGAGGGTCCAGGTCATCGTTGAACTCCCCTGGGTGAACATTCCGATCCCGATCCGCACGATGCCCCTCAAGATGGCTACAATCAAGTCCCTGGACAGACCAGGTAGATCCGGATCGACCCGATTGAGGACCGCGCGATGGCTTCGAGTCTGAAGGTAGGCGACCTGGCACCGGACTTTACGTTGCCGTCGTCGGACGGTCGGACGATCACACTGGGCGACTACCGAGGGAAGTCGGAAGTCGTCCTGTTCTTCTACCCAAAAGACGACTCGCCCGCCTGCACGGCGGAAGCCTGCTCGTTCCGCGACAGCCACGAGGAGTTCCTCGGAGCCGGTGCCGTGGTCCTCGGAGTCAGTTCCGACAAGGCCAGCGATCACCAGGCGTTCGCCGGCAAGCACCGCCTGCCGTTCCCGCTCCTGACCGACACCAAGGGGGCGTTGAGAGCTTTGTACGGAGTCCCGAAGACACTGGGTCTGATCCCGGGCCGGGTGACCTACCTGATCGATCGCAACGGGATCGTCCGGAACATCGTCTCGGCACAGCTTCGCCCGCTGAGCCATATCAGCGAAACCTTGAAGGCGCTGGAGGAGATCCGTGGGCGTGACCAGGTCCGCCCCAATTGACCAAATCCCAGTCGCCCGGCAATCGATCGGTCAGATACCGATTGAGCTTTTGTTGATCTTCCTGGCTCAGCCGGGCCACCGCTTCCTTTCGCGTCTCAACGTCATGCTGATTATCCGCGGCGATCCGCAGATCCTTGCCGAATTGAAGACTGAAGCCCCACGCGATCCCTGCCGCGACGGCGACCAGAACCATCATCAACCGGATCGTGAGTCTACGAACCGTTTTTTCAGCCATGACTCGAACTCCAAGGATCGACAGGGTCTTGAGAACCTGGTGGTCGATCCCTCAAGGAAAATTCGGCGGCGGAGAAGTCGGTCGCGTGCCTGTTGGGCTCACGTAGTACATTCTCCGCATGTCGGAATGTGTGGGCAGCTCTTTCCAGCGATTTTCATTGGCCCAGCCGGAAAAGAACCGGACCAGCTCGTCGTAATGCGAGACGACATCGTTCAGGTCGCGGATCTTGACGGGCAGCAGCGCCGCGTAATCTCCCGAAGGTCCGATGTCGATCCAATCACAAGACCCCATGCACCTGGTGGGATTTCCCGATGTATCGAACATGTTCTGAAATCCGTAGCTGTATTCGTAGAAACCCACCGGTCCAAGATTACTGATCCAGAGATGCTCCGGATTCCCCACCAGGCCCCCCGCCGGCCCCTGGATACCGATCACCGCGTCGGGCCGACCGACGAGGCTGAAGGTCGCGTAGTAGACTTCATAAGTCACATCGTCGGACCCATAAATGTGGACATCGGTGATTCCTTTAACCTGTTCAAACTGATTCTGAGTGTAAATAAGATCCATGTAATACAAGTAATGGCAAGATCGGATACCACCAAAGATCAAGGCCGACGCGGCGACCGTCAGCATCAGCAATCTTGTGGAGATTCGTGGTGCTCGCATGGTCAGCCTGTTCTTCGATTTTTCGCGGCGTACCAGCCCTCAATTCTACCCGAAGAAATCCGGTCGGGACGAGACCCAGCTCAAGAGCGTCGCCGGGTTCGATTCTCGCCAATGAGGGGCCACTGGCGCACTCCCTTATAATTCTTTACGTGGGATCTCCGAAGCGTTTCGGTTCGGGACTTGTCGAAATGGGGTCGGTCAGGGGATCATTGAAACTGAGTCCGAAGGCGTCGGGCTTGACGCTGACTTCTGTATGCGGGGCCGAAGACGCCACGGCCAGGCCAGAACGGCCAGCGGGGAGGCGATTCGGCGATGGGCGGAGGACCGATGGAGCTGATCGCGAGAGCCCGGGCCGGCGAGGTCGAGGCGCTCGGCGAGCTTTGCAACCTGTACCGCAACTACATGCGGATGGTCGTCCGGACCGGACTTGGCCCCAAGCTCCGCGAACGGGTCGAGCTGTCCGACGTCGTTCAGGATGCGCTCGTCGAGGTCGTCAAACAATTTCCCCAGTTTACCGGCCAGAACGAGGCCGCGCTGGTCGGCTGGCTCCGTCGCCTGGTCGGGCAGAAGCTGGCTGACCTCGGGCGGTACCACAGCCGGGCCAAACGATCAGGGGGCGGCCCCGACGTCCCGCTCGACGCTGCCTGGGATCTTCCCGGCGGTGGCGGCGATGGCAGCCAGGGGGGGAAACTCCTCGACATGCTCGCCCTCAGCCAGACCAGCCCGAGCGAGGCCGCGAGCCGTCGAGAGCAGGTCGTCCTTCTTGCCGACGCCCTCTCCGCACTTCCCGAATCCGAGGCCGAGATCCTCTGGCTCTACTTCGCCGAGAACCTCTCCTTCGAAGGGATCGGCGACCGGATGGGTGTCAGCCGCAAAAGCATCAAAGGGGTCTGGGCCAGAGGGTTAAAGACGCTCAAGCGGACGATGGATGGACCCAGGAAATAGCGGGTAGCGGGTAGCGGGTAGCGGGTAGCGGGTAGCGGGTAGCGGGTAGCGGGTAGCGGGTAGCGGGTAGCGGGTAGCGGGTAGCGGGTAGCTCGTAGCGGGTAGCGGGTAGCGGGTAGCGGGTAGCTCGTAGCGGGTAGCTCGTAGCGGGTCGCGGGTCGCGGGTCGCGGGTCGCGGGTCGCGGGTCGCGGGTCGCTCGTAGCTCGTAGCTCGTAGCTCGTAGCTCGTAGCTCGTAGCTCGTCGCTCGTAGCTCGTCGCTCGTAGCTCGTAGCTCGTAGCTCGTAGCTCGTAGCTCGTAGCGGCTAGATCCATCCGGGCTCGACGTGACGGCCGAACCGTACATGCTGACCGCACCTTGCATTTCATCTCTGGCTACCTGCTACCCGCTACCTGCTACCCGCTTTTAACGAATTCCTGGAATAATCCCTCCCTCGGCGGCCATTACTCTCGGATGAACGCTCGGACGCCCTTCCTGGAGACCACCCTTTGAGCCACGGCCCGACTGCGACCAGTAACCGGCACCTTCGCACGCTGTTCGCGGTGGGAGCGGCCGGGATGCTCACCGATGGCCAGCTTCTTGAACGGTTCGCCGCCCGCCGAGGCGACCCGTCCGAACTCGCGTTCGCGGCGCTGGTGGAACGGCATGGCTCGATGGTCCTCCGCGTGGCCCGAGGGGTCACCAACGACGAACATTCGGCTCATGACGCCTTTCAAGCCACGTTCTTGATCCTCGCGAGGAAAGCCCGGTCGCTCTGGGTTCGCGACTCGCTCGGCCCCTGGCTGCATGGCGTGGCCTATCGAGTCGCCGCGCAGAACCGGTTGATGGAGCAACGCCGGAAGCGCCGCGAGCGAGGCGCGTCCCGGCCCGAGGTCGATCGCTCCGAGCCTCCCGACCGGGCCGACGTCATCCGCGCCATTCATGAAGAGATCGACCGGCTCCCGCAGCCGTTCCGGCTCGCCGTCGTCACCTGTCATCTCGAAGGCTTGACCCAGCAAGACGCCGCCGAGCGGCTGGGCTGGCCGGTCGGGACCTTGCAAAGCCGTCTCGCCCGGGGCCGCCAGAAACTCCGCGACCGCCTCGAACGGCGCGGGTTGAACCCCTCAATGACGATCCTGACAGGTCCGATGGCCGCCGTGCCGCATGTGTTGACCACCACGACCGCCCGGGCCGCCGTCGTCCTGAATCTCGGTAAATCGATCACCGGAATAATCGCGCCGACCGTCCTGGCAATGACCCAAGCCACAATGAAAGGGATGTTCATGACAAAGCTGAAGCTAGGAACCGCCGCCGTCTTGATGGCGGTCGGAGGAATCGTCGGGACAGGAATGGCCGTCGGAGTCGGGCAGGACGTCCACGGAACGGATGACCCGCCCGCCCAGAATCTCCCGAGCCTCCCAAAGCCCGCCTCGGCCATCCCCCGGCCTGGCGATAGCCTGGTCAAGATCCGGGTCGAGCGAGCGGGCCAGCCCACGATTCGACTGTCCGGCACGATGATCCAGAGCACGGCGGCGGAAACGCTGATCTTGACTTCGTCTCGCGGTTTCGGCGGGATCAGATTTATCGATGGTCGGTTCCAGGCGGAAATCCTGGTCGACCTGTTCGGCAGTCCGGAACCGAAGATCGCGGGGCACGCTCAGACCAATCTCTCTGCCCAGTTCGTCGATATCGATACGAATCAAGAACTCACGCTCTTGCGGATCAAGCCGGGCCGGGTCTTGCCGACCGCGCGGGTCGCCAACGAATCATGGAACCCGATCCGGGGGAACAAGCTCCTGGCGGTCGCCGACTCGACCGGAGCGGAACCGACGCTCCTGGAAACCGTGATGGTCAACCCGCTGTTTCCCCATTACGCGGAAGGCCGGCAACCCGCAGCGGGCTCGATTCGTAACGTGATGAAAACGACCCGGACGAGTCAGCCAGCCAATCCGCCCCGAGCCGTCGGCGGTGGTCTGTTCACAACCGACGGCGCGCTGGGAGGCGTCTATCTCGGGTCGGGACCCGAAGAAACCGGACTCTACGTCCGTCCCGACGCCATCCGAGACCTGCTCGATCGCCGAGGTCTGGCCGCGCTCTACCAGCAAGATCTCGTCCCCGTCCCGAACGATAAGCCCGACGTTCCCACGACCGAGGTCGAGCCCAAACTGGAACCGTTGATCGAGCCCAGTCTGAACCCGTCCGCAAACCCCAAACCCTGGGAAACCGTCGTCCGGATCAAGATGCACTTCTCCGACAAGGAGTGGGGCTTCGGCTCGGGCACGGTCATTTCGAGCAGCCCACGGTCGT
>JAJYCH010000468.1 GCA_021778575.1 Planctomycetota bacterium | reverse complement strand
ACCCGAAAACAGGAACTGGATGCCGATGACCTTGTGGTCGGTCGAGAACACGTAGCGGAGCAGGGGGTTCCACGGCTGAGGGTGGATCTGGTCGTGAGCCGAGGCGTGCCCGTGCCCGGTCTCGGGGCTCGGGCTGGCGTTGGCGGTTTCGTGGCTCATCGTCGGCTCATCTCCCCTCGACCACGGTGACCTGGTCGCGATTCTGTTCGCGGGCCACGGTCTTCAACCAGTCGTCAAACTCGGCCTTCGTCTCGTGGACCGTCACCACTCCTCGCATCCGGCCGTGGCCCCAGCCGCAGAGTTCGGCGCAGACCAGCTCATATTTTCCCGCCTGGTCGGCGTCGAACCAGACCGAGATCTTCAGGCCCGGCACGGCGTCTTGCTTGATCCGGAGTTGCGGTAGAAAGAACGAGTGCAGGACATCCTTCGCCATCAGGTGAATCAAGGTCTTATCGTTCTTGACCAGGTGCAGGTCGTTGATCGTGTAGAGGTCGTCGCTGGTCCGGAACTTGCCGTCGGGACCGGGGTAGCGGATCAGCCATTGAAACTGGCGGCCCGTCACCTCGGCCACCGGCGCGATGCTCGGTTCGTTGCTCTTGAACTTGATCTTCGACCAGGTTTCGAACTGGTAGAGCGTGATGAACACCAGCACGATCGCCGGAATCATCGTCCAGATCAGTTCGAGCCGCTGACTGCCGTGGAAGTAGATCGCCACGCGTCCCGGAGCGTCGCCAAACTTCCAGACCGCCCAGGCCAGCACCACCTGAGTGCCGACGAAGACCACTCCCGTGATCCAGAGGATGATCACGAAGAGGGCGTCGATCTCGCGACCGACGGTCGAGGGGGAGTGAAGATGGCTCACCCGGGAGTCAGGGCCGCCCGGAAGCCACCACTCGGGGTCGAACGGGGCGTAGGCGAAACACGCCACGCAAGCGAGTCCGACCAGGCCGAAGAAGATGCTCCAGTAACGCACGATTCACTCCCCAACCCAGAAGAAACCATCGGACCACCGGCAATCGCTGCATTTCGCCGTCATCGCGAGACCGCCACCGACCGTGACGGCGCGGAACTTGCTGCTGGAGTCGGGATCGACTCGGGAAGCATCGCCGCATTCTCGGGCAACGCGAGCACGAAGTTGACGATGTCCCAGATCTGGTCGTCGGTCAACAAGCCCGCGTGCGCCGGCATCTTGGCTCCGTTGATCCCCTTGGCGATCCGCCAGTAGAGGTCGAGCGGCCGACGCCCCCCCTTGTAAGTCCCCTCGATCAGATTTGCCGGCCGGAGCGGGTTCCCCCAGACATCGAGCGACTTCGTCCAGAGATCCATCTTGGCGACCAGAAAGACCCGGAAATCGGGATCAGCCAGGTCGGGCAGGATCGTCAAGGCTTCCTCGGCGACGTTCTTGGGCTCGGCCGTGAACTTCTCGGCAAAGGCCGGGTCGAGAACGTTCTTCATCAGCTCGCGATTCTTCCGGAGCTGGTTGAGGACCGGCGGATTATCCGTAAGAAACTTGACGATCGCGTCGAGGTCGGGCTTGGATTCGGTCTTGGGCTTCGACGCTCCGTGAGCTTCTGGCAACTGAAATTTCACGGCCTGGTAGAAGTCATCAATCGCCTTGTCAATCGGATGGAACTTCAAGGCGACGTCGCGAAAGATCTCGGGTTCAACGAACGCCGCGCCATTCCCCTTGCCCGAGGGGCCGTGACAGGTCAGGCATTCGATTTTTGGTCCGGCGGTGTTCAGGCCGAGGTAGAGATCACGCCCGCGCTGAATGCTCTCGCGGGTCGATTCCACGCGCTTGACCGAGGGATTGACGACCTGGGTCTCGGCATCCTTCCAGGAACCGGTCACCTTGGCGACGACATCGCCCACGAACTCGGCGTTGATCGTCGTCTGAGGGTCCTTGTCGTCGGCGGTCATCGCCTCGTCGATCAGGTAGCGTTCGGTCTCGCCGCGCATCGACAGGAAGGTCATGTAGTCGATGACCTGCTCGATTTCCGAGGCCGACAGGTTGGCCTCGAAGCCGGGCATCGAGGTCCCGTGCAGACCGTAGAGAATCGTCTTGCGAAGGTCGGCCCGGGTTGGCTTGGCGTCGACGGGGTTGGTCGAGGTAAACTTGAAAACCCCGAGCCGATAGTCGCGCGGTTTGGGATAGAGGAAGTCCGACGTCGGACCGTCGCCGCCACCGGCAACCCCGTGACAGTGGAGACAGCTCCGGCGATAGACGGCGTAACCGCCGGCGATCGCGACCGACTTGCCGGTGACCGGATCTTTTTCGAGGATCGGCTCGCGCTTCTCGCCGATTCGCACGAAATTGGTCAGATAGCGGCCGTTCTCGCGCAGTCCCGAGTCGTCGGGAACCTTGATGTGGCTCAGATCGTCGCCGTAGACCCGGGCGAGCGACTGGCTGATCGCCTCGCGAAGTTTGGGCTTGTCGGCCAGATCCTTGGTCGCTCGCTCGTGTTCACGATAGCGGATGGGACCGGCGAACCGGGCGTCGTCGCAACCGATCGAGGCCATCGAGATCAGGCCGACACAGAAGCTCAGACCAATTAACGAGACGAAACGATCACGCGAAAACACGCGTCCAATCCTCCCAACACGAGCGAGGGGCGGTAAATCCGGGCGATCACGGACCCGGCTCGGGTAGTCCGGTCAAGAGAAATCGTCGGGCGGTCCTGGCAGCGACCTTCGCACAATCACCGGCCGCCGACAGTTGCCACGATCGATTGAGGGCGGAGAATCCAAAGCGAGGATCGAGGCGAGAACTTCATTTTCCGATCCAGGGTCCCCGGCGTCAACCCAAACTGGCCTGGATCTCCCCGGAAGATATGGTAGCGGTCTGAGGGGCGCGCTACAAGAGTCGCCGTCATTTCGTTCGTTTCGGTCGTTACGAAAAAATCGACCGATTCGCTCGACAGGTGAAGTCGCCGATCAAGGTCAATTCGATCCGATCGCCGCCCGATATCCTGGTGTGTGACGACTCCATCCCGCCCCAAATTGGCCAGACCCCGCCGTCCTCGATCGCGTTATGGTTACGACCACCAGTGGTGGGGCGAACCTTCGCCGATCGAGCGGGAGGATCGTTCGTACTGGGCGACCACTCGTCGGCCGCTGCCCAGTCTGGCCTTTATCCTGCCGCTCTTGCTGGCTTACGAGGTTGGAGTGATCTGGCTGGGCGGCGGAACGGCCGATAGTCTCCGGGCCGGGGCCGATGCCTGGGTCCGTCAGGGTCTGGCCGCATTCGGTCTGACCGACCGCTGGCTCCTGCCGATTGGACTGATCGCCGGCTTGCTGGCCTGGCAAGCGATCGACCGGCGCGACTGGCGGTTCCATCCCGCGACCCTCTGGGGGATGATCCTCGAGAGCCTGGTCCTCGCCGTGGCTCTCGTCGGTCTGAGCAAGCTGGTCGATCTGAGCTTCTCGAGACTGGAAGGGCCGGGGCTTCTGGCCGCGCCGGGCTCGACCCAGCATCCGATCGCGCCGGTGGTCGGGTTTCTCGGGGCAGGTCTTTATGAGGAAGCTCTGTTCCGGCTCGCGTTGATTCCGCTGCTCTATAAAAGTCTCCGGCTGGTGCTGGTCCCGCCGTTGCTGGCCTGTACCCTGGCGATCACGGCGTCGTCGCTGGTCTTTTCGCTGGCCCATCATGCTGGGGCGCCGGGCGAGACCTTCACCTGGTTCGCGTTCGTGTTCCGCTGGCTGGCGGGTGTTTTCTTCGCCTGGGTGTTCGTTGTCCGTGGTTTTGGCGTGGCGGTCGGAACTCATACGGCTTACGATTTGCTCGTGGGTTGGCTCGACTGGCACCTTTGAATTTCCTGACCGGGCGGAGCGGGCATCGTTGCGGATCATCCAGCTTTCCGACGTCCATCTCTGGCGTTATTCGTACAACCCATTCCAGTTGTTTAACAAACGAGTTGTCGGGACCGCGAGCCTTCTCGCCGGCCGGGCTCGGCGATTTCAGCTCGAACGGCTCGAAGCGGTCGTCGACCGGATCGTCGATCTCCAGGCCGACCATCTGCTGATCACCGGCGACCTGACCACGACCGCGCTCCGCACCGAGTTCGACGACGCCCGAGAGGCCCTGGCTCGGTTGCTATTCGACCGCTCGCGAGCCACGATCATTCCCGGCAATCACGACCGATATACCACGCATTCGGTCCGTCGGATGTCGTTCGAGACGACGTTCGGCGAGTTCGCTCCGTCCGGACCTTACCCGTGGCTCCGCCGCCTCGACCCCTGGACGGCGATCCTCGGCCTCGACGCGACCCGGTCCCACCTCTCGGCGCGGGGCAAACTTCCCGAGGCGCATTTTGCCAGGGCCCGCGACCTCCTGGCCGATCCGGCCACCCGGCCGCGGCGGTTGATCATCGCCAACCATTACCCGGTCGTCGCTCCGCCCGTTCACGCCGCCGAGCTGAAGTTCAAGCGGATGATCAACGATCGCGAAGTGGCCGACTGGCTGACGACCATCGGCCGTCATCTCTATTGTTGCGGTCATGTCCACGCCGCCTGGGCATTCCGCCCGGCGAGCTTGCCCGACCAGCTCTCGCTCAATTCGGGTGCCCCGCTGCTCCGCGACCCCTCCGGGCTTCGCCCGCCCGGGTTCCTTGAAATCGAGATGCACGACCGCGACGTTTCGGTCCTCCACCACTCCTGGGTCCGCGACGGCTGGGAGGTTCGACCGCTGTTCCAGGACCCCTCGTTCTTCGCCGAGCCGGAAGTCGAGTGACGGTCGGCGGAAATTGTTCTTAAATCTGGCCGAGCAACGATTTAAGTAG
>JAJYCH010000467.1 GCA_021778575.1 Planctomycetota bacterium | reverse complement strand
CTACCGAATGGGGTCGGGAAGAAATATTCCACGACCCCATTTGTAGCCATTGAGGAGAGCAAACGGGCGGCTATTGCGAAAAACCGTCAAAAAACCGCTGGTTCTGCGGCAGACATCACCCGTGATGAGGGTGAGGTCCGACGTTCAATTCCTGGCGTGCCCATTCGTTTCTCGCTCTCACTCACTCCTCGTCGTCGTCTTCCTCGACCTCTTCCATCTCATCTTCATCTTCGATTTCTTCCTCGTCCTCCAGAACGGCATCGGCCACCTTGGCGGCCACCGGCTCCGCGACGGGATCAGGTCGAGGAATCGCCGCGCCAAGCCCTGGGGCGTTATCGGGCATGGGTTCCTTCGTCTTCTGGACGAAGTGGCTACCCTTCCCCTTTGCGGTCAACTCGGCCGCGCGAGCATCGGCGGCTTCCTTCTGGTTGAAGTCGAAGGTGCCGACCGGTTTGAAGGCGTCGTTCATCACCGTCCAGACAATTCGCATCCGGGCCGAAGGTTTGACGGCCTTGACCGCCTTGGCCTTTGGCTTGGCGGGAGCCTTTTTCTTTTTTGGTTTTTTCTCTTCTTCATCGTCATCAATGTCGACGGGTTCACCGGCGTCCTCTTCCATCGGATCGAGGGGTTCGGCGGCGTCGTACTGGCGGCGCAACTCGCGCCGATTCTGGGGTTTCCCTGCCATGCAAACCGTCCTCCTCGGAACGGACTTCGGAAATGATCACTGTCTCGACGCGGCCCGGCCGCGGCTTTCGGACCGACCGATCGCATCATCTTAAGGGAACCTGGTCCGATTGACCAGCAATAGACCCACGGGCAACTGGGTTGGCTCAAACGGTCAGGTGCATCGTCGGGCACGAAACGGCCGGCATCCTGGTCGTCAGGCCGGACTGGGCGGGATCTGTTTCGAGCCACTTTCCCGAAGTCCACCATTTCGGTTCAACTCAAGCCGAATATGGGCGAGCAAGTTCTCGGGATGGTAGGGCTTGGTCAGGAAGTGGTTCACACCGATCTTCCGCAGGGCTTCCTCATGCTCGCGGACGATCACGGCGCTCAGGATCATGATTTTCTGGTCGGGCCGTTCTTCTTTGACCTGGCGGCTGACCTCGACACCCGAGAAAACAGGAAGATTCAAGTCGAGTAGAATCAGATCAAACGGACCTTCCTCACGAAACCGTCGGACGCCTTCGCCACCGTCCTCAGCCTCCGAGACGTCGTATCCTTCATGACGGAGGAAATGACTGACGAGAGACCGCAAGACAGCTTCATCCTCAACTACCAGCAAAGTGCCTCGCCGGTCCATCGGCCTCACTCCTGAAAGGTGCTCGTCCCAGATTGTTCTCGATCAAACGGATGAGCTCGAACCGCGAAAGTCAGAGGCGCAAGCTGATTATGCTATCGATTGAACCCTCGGGCGCCCACTGCAAAGGTGGTTTGGCAATCCATCCGCCGCTCGAAATTTTCGGAGAAATCCCCAATTTGACAGGAGTTCCGACGAATGGGTCTGGAGACGTTTTCGTGAATCTGCCATGATCGTCTGGAACGAGACTTACAGAATGGACCCGGGGCTCAGCGATGAAAAAGTCAACAGCGGCTATCAGTCTTGTCGTCGTTGGCTCGGTACTGGTCGGCGGTGGCGTGGGGTATCTGATGACCAACAAGGAAGAAGAGCAGATCATTATTGACGGCGAAAATTCCACCCAGGCCAGGACCTCGGGCACCGGCAGCCATGGTGGTTTCTTCTTCATTCCGCGATTCTGGGGCGGTTACGGCGGAAGTGGCGGCGGAGGCGTCAGTTCGGCTCCCTCAACTCGTGGAGGATTCGGATCGACCGGAATCGGCAGCTCGACCAGTTAATTCTCGTCGATTTCGCGGACTCCCTGGTGCCACCATCGTGCTTGCTGGACAACACCGATGCTCCGAATCGCGACCGAACCTCGACTGAACTGGCGCCAATCCGTCGAATCAAAAGGGCTCCTCTTTCACACCTTGGATGGCGAACCGTACTGGGACGAATCTGCTTACTATCTGTTCGAGAGAGCCGAGATTGATCAGATCGAAGTGGCGACCATCGCCCTTGACGCGATGTGCCTGGAAGCCGTCGAACACGTCATCACCGAGCGAAGACTCGACGAACTGAACATCCCCCGGTTCTGCCACGCTTACGTTGAGAGAAGCTGGGAAGTTGACGAACATACGATTTACGGCCGGTTTGACCTGGCCTTTGATGGTGTTCATCCGCCCAAACTTCTCGAATATAATGCCGATACGCCCACGGCGCTGCTTGAAGCCGCGGTGATCCAATGGTTCTGGTCGAGGGAGCTTCTCGCGCCGCTTTCGCGACAGGAACGCGATCAGTTCGACCAGTTCAATAGTATCCACGAAAAGCTGATCGAGGCCTGGAAGCGGATCGGTCGCGAACTCGGCCGATCGGTCGCCTTCAGCGCGCTGTCGGACTCGGTCGAGGACGTGATGACCGTTTCTTATCTGCGTGACACGGCCATTCAGGCTGGTCTGAAAACGCAGCCGCTCGCGATCCATCGAATCGGCTGGGATGATCGTCGTCGCGTGTTTACTGACCTCAGCGAACGTCCGATCGAGATTCTTTTTAAACTGTATCCCTGGGAATGGATGATTCACGAGCCGTTTGGTCGCCATTTGGTTGCAGGAACAACTCGCTGGCTCGAACCCCCCTGGAAGATGATCTTGAGCAACAAGGGGATTTTACCAATCTTGTTCGAACTCTTTCCCGAGAGTCCCTATTTACTCCAGGCCGCGTTCGAGCCGATCGGCCCCAGCTATGTGTCGAAACCGATCCACTCGCGCGAGGGGGCGAATATCACGATCGTGAAAGACGGTCGAATCCTCGACGAGACCGATGGCGATTACGGCGAATCACCCCGCATCTATCAGGAATACCATCCTCTCCCCCAGTTTGGCGGGTGTCACGCCGTCGTGGGAAGCTGGATGGTCAATGGCTATGCGTGCGGGATCGGAATTCGCGAAGATAGTGGGCCGATCACGCGAAACACCAGCCGATTCCTCCCTCACGTCTTCCGGGCCTCGAACAAGCTCAAGCCACCACAGATGGGCCAGCCCGCCAGTCCGGACTGGGAACGCGACTCAGCCCCGCCAATTACCGACCCACTCTGGGACCGCTGGCTCGATCGATGATCGCTCTGCGGAGTATCTGTAGAGTCTGGACGAAGGAATGTCGCAACGAAGTTTTCAAATCCACCCCGGTGATCAGCGGGAAGAATGTCACGCCGGATTTAACTTGCCAGATGGAACACCCGGGCAGAACGCACGGGTAGGAAAGGCAGGAAGGAATGGCCAGGGGGAGAGTTGAACTCCCGACACCGCGATTTTCAGTCGCGTGCTCTACCAACTGAGCTACCTGGCCGACGGTTCGATTGTGGAGTTGAATGTTAGCCGGTCGATGTTCCCAAGTCAACGGTCCTCATAAAATCGCGATCCCGGGTTGAGGTAGCACTTCAACGTCGGACCGATTTCTTACCCGCTTCGAGGTCACGATCATCCGATTTGATCGGACCACTTACAGGGTTGACGCGAGCGATCCGGTTTCCGCTCAGCCTCACTTGATAGACAGAGATCTCGGGTCGAGGTTCGGGGAAGTCGGTGCTGATAAATTGGGCTCCGCTCGCCAGAGCTTTTTCACGACGGTTGGGATCATTTTTTCGACCTTCCATCGTGTCGGCATCCGCTCGTGTGCGAACCAGAAACCCCGCTTTGACAAGACTTTGAATCTCGTCAAATTCTTGGATCGGGTCATTTCGCTTCATCCAGGCCGCGGCCGGATGATTTCGATCCACGTTGACGAACATCGCCCGGCCACGGAGCGCGGGATGATCGGCGAGGTAGAGGTCTCGATTCGGCCCCTCGTTATCGAGGGCGAAGAGAACCTGTCCGCGCGAGGCTTCCAGCGAAGGCCAGCCTTCGGCCTTGATGGCATCGAGCAAGGTCTCGTGCGAGCCCCGAAGATCGTCGGGACTGAGAAATTCACCGGCTCCGAAGATCGCGTGAATCTCGGCGTCGATCGCGTCGAGCGCGGCCCGATCGAACGGAACGGGACGGGTTGGCAGCGCGGGGATCGAATCGTCCTTGAGTTCCACGAGGACAAGGATCGGGACGTGGTCGCGATGTTCGGCCGACCATTGGTGGACCTGTCGGAGAGCTTCGGCGAACGTGGGGGTCCGTGAAAGATAATCGATGTCCTGGATGTGGAACACCTTGAAGCCAGGATGCTCCGCGACTCCTCCCTGGTTCGGATCGGGACCAGGATCTTTTCTGAGCCCCTTCAAGATCAACCTGGCTCCCGGGTGAGCATAATGACCTCCCGCGGGATCAGCGAAGACGTCGAGTTCAATCTGACGGATGCCAAGTTCCGAGAACTGCTCGGCCAGCGGTCGATGCGTGTAGTCGAGAGCCTTCGCGACGTCGCGCCCCTTTGCCCCGAGAAGCCCTTGGACGTTCGAATGGGGAGCGATGTGATAGGAATTGTGCGTGCCGATCACCTGAATCTGGTTGATCCGAATTTCGTCACCACCGATGACCAACCCAGGAAAAAAACTCATTCCCAGGATCAGCGCCGCCAGGGTCGATCGCAAGATCATGCCGACTCTCCGAGTCTACCGGCCGAAGGCCCCCGGACAGTTCAAGGGAGGCGAGAAATCGAGCCAGTGAAGTATCATCGGATTATCCGACCATGAGTGGCGAGTCTACGTCTAGTGTAAATCTGGAACAATCGCACTATTTCGGC
>JAJYCH010000466.1 GCA_021778575.1 Planctomycetota bacterium | reverse complement strand
GTGTGTCGTCGGCCGATCCGACATAGGCCCGAGCCGCCGTGCTCAGTCGGATCGAGGGATCGACTCCCGAGCCGATCCGCGAACACTGGGCGTCGACCACGATCCGCTGCCCCTTCTTGCCGGCGAACCGGAAGAAATCGACGTCGTTCCCCGGCGTCTGCCCTTCAACCACGCACGGCGACGGGATCGGCTGGGCCAGCTCGAACGTCCCGTTCTCCTCTTTCTCGGAGACCTGCGGGACCTGGCCGACGGCGAACAGGAACGGGCTGGTGAGCCCGTCATCGGTCCTGATCCGGCAGACGTAAACACCCACCGGGGTTTCAGGAGCCGGGGTGATCTTGACCTTCCAGCTCGCGACATCGGCGTTGATCGGCACGACCTCGGCCGAGAACGGAGCGATCAGGCGGGCTTTCCCCTCCAGGTTCGCGCCGAAGAAGGTGACTTCCGTCCCCTCCCCGCGTCGAACGCCGAGCGGGCTACTCGTCGAGAATTTAGGGGTCTCGGCCCAGGCGGCAACAGCCGCGACCAGGCCGACCGCGACGATCAAGGCGGCAAGCGGGCGAGTCATGAGAGGACGACCCTCCGATATTTCTGCGAAGGCAAGCCAGGAGGCGGGATTTTCGACCGACCAGCAAGCGGTGGGATCACACGATTAACTCATTCAACGTCGCACGCCTACCGACGATTGTCAAGGTGCCGGGAGAACCGGGCAGGAGGATTGCAAAGCAGTCGGACATCTGTAGGGTTCGCTGTGCGGACCGTGGTTGCGATCCACATATTTCGAAGGTCTGGTCGTTGCCCCATGGTCGGGCGAAGACCTGAACCACGGTCCGCACAGCGGACCCTACCAGACCTTGCAAGGCTCCGGGAGAACGGTCGACGCTTCCCAGCCTTTTCGGCACGAGCCAAAAATGCGAGTATTGACGAACGACCCTTCCTCCTTGGAGCGAATCAAGCCGTGGCCCACTCACCGATCGATCGTGTCGTCAAGGCGGTCTGCCCGCTCGATTGCCCGGACACCTGCTCGATGAAGGTGACGGTCCGGGATGGCGTGGCCGTTGACCTTCGGGGGGATCTCGACCACCCGTTTACCCGAGGGTTTCTCTGCCAGAAGATGGCCCGCTACCTCGACCGGGTTTATAGCTCCGATCGGCTCACGCACCCGCTCAAACGGGTTGGCCCCAAAGGCTCCGGGCAGTTCGAGCGGATCTCGTGGGACGAGGCCCTGGGCGCGATCGCCGAGCGGTACGCGGCGATCGCCGGGTCGGCCGACGGTCCGCAGGCGATCCTCCCTTATAGCTATTACGGGACGATGGGTAAGCTCCAGGCGAGCAGTCTCGACCGGCGGTTCTTCCATCGGCTCGGGGCGTCGCTGCTCGACCGGACCATCTGCGCCTCGGCCGGCGGTGCCGGTTACGAGTACACGCTCGGTCGCGGCCGGCTCGGGGCCGACCCATTGGCCGTCCCCGACGTGAAGCTGATCATCAACTGGGGCTCGAACACCGCGCATACGAACAGCCATCTCTGGTCGTTGATGATCCAGGCCCGCAAGCGAGGCGCGACGATCGTCACGATCGACCCCTACAAGAGCCCCACCGCCACCCGGTCCGACTGGCACATCCAGCCCCGACCAGGGACCGACGCGGCCCTGGCGCTCGGCCTGATGCATGTCTTGTGGCGCGACGGCCTGACCGACGACGATTATATCGAGAAAGCAACTGTTGGCGCCGATCTTCTCCGCGAACGGGTCAGGAACGAATACCCCGTCGATCGCGTGGCGGCGATCACCGGAGTGGACGGATCAACGATTGAAGAACTCGCCCGACGTTACGCCGCCGAGAAGCCGAGCCTGATCCGGCTCAATTACGGGCTTCAGCGTCATTACGGCGGCGGGATGGCCGTCCGGACGATCGCCTGCCTCCCCGCGCTCGTCGGAGCCTGGAAAGAGCGAGGCGGTGGGGTCTTGCTCTCGACCAGCGGAACTTATGAGTTCAACTCCGGAGCCCTTGGTCGTCTCGACCTCGCGCCGCCGGGTACTCGAACCATCAACATGAATCAACTGGCCGAAGCCCTGGCCGGCGAGCTGCCCGGACCGGCCGTTCGAGCCCTCTACGTCTACAACTGCAACCCCGCCGCCGTCTCGCCCGACCAGCGCAAGGTGATCGAAGGTCTGAAACGCGAGGATCTGTTCACCGTCGTTCATGAACAGTTTCCGACCGATACGGTCGACTATGCCGATATCGTCCTGCCCGCGACGACGCAGCTTGAGCATGTCGATATTCACGGATCATACGGGCATCACTTCGTGATGCTCAACGAGCCGAGCATCGCGCCGATCGGCGAATCCCGATCGAACAACGACGTTTTTCGTGCGCTCGCCGATCGCCTGGGCTTCGAGGCCGAGCTGTTCCCCGACGATGAAACCCTGATCCGTCAGGCGCTCGACGGGGGCTCGACGACCCGAGGGATCAGTCTCGAAAAACTGCGGCAAACCCCATCGATCCGGCTCGACATTCCCGAGGACTACGCCCCGTTCGCCGACGGCAGGTTTCCCACGCCGTCGGGCAAGTGCGAGCTTTATTCCGAGCGGATGGCGCTCGACGATCTCGACCCGTTACCGACGTATCTTCCCCCTCGCGAAGACCCACAGACTCGGCCCGACCTGGCCGGTTCGTATCCGCTCCAGCTCTTGAGCCCGCCTCGCCCGCAGTTTCTCAACTCAACGTTCGCGAACTCGTCGAGCCACCGGGCGGCGGCGGGAGACCCGACCGTCGAGATGGCCGAGGCCGACGCCCAGAAGCGCGGCCTGGTAGACGGCGAGTGGGCCGAGGTCTACAACGATCGGGGAAGATTCCGCGCGCGGGTCGCCTTGAGCGGAGCCGTGAAGCCCGGAGTCGCCGTCGCGACCGGTCTCTACTGGAACAAGCTTGTCCCCGGCCGAGGGAACGCCAACAGCACCACCTCGACCGCCTTGACCGACATGGGCGGAGGCGCGACGTTCTTCGACAACCTGGTTGAAGTCCGGGCGTTTGTTGGGGAGGACGATTGATGGGTGAACGTGAGGAAATCGAGACAAGATTCCGGGCGAACCTGGAACGGATAGTGGCCTTGATGGATCTTTATGCAACGATGGTCCCGACTGGACAAGGCAGGAAGCCAATTCCTGTCGCCGACTTGTTGCGAGCAGCTGTGGTCCTTCTCCATGCGACTCTCGAAGATCTCCTGAGAAGTCTGGGCGAATGGAAGTTGCCAACGGCCCCCGTCGCTTCATTGGACAAGATCATGATGTCCGTTCTGGAGAAATCGGTCGAGAAGATCAACCTTGCCGAACTCGCCGAGTTTCGAGGTCAGACGGTGGATTCGGTTGTGGCTCGCTCGATCGAGCGCCATCTGGAGCGATCGAGCTACAATAACCTGGTAGACGTCATGAGCTTTCTGGCTCGAATCGGAATAAAGCCCGATGTCCCCAAAAATTTGAGAGCGGACCTGGCGGCCATGATGAATCGACGACACTGGATCGCTCACAGAGTCGATCGAAACCAGCAATCCGGGCGAGGTCATCAAAGAGTCCGTTCGATTTCCCTCTCGATCGTCACCGACTGGATCAAAGCGGTCGAATACTTTGGCCTGGAGACACGGAGACAAGTCTGATCCTATTCTCAATCCATCACGTTTTATCCGGAGCTTGATTATGGATGCCAGGGAAAAAGTGAAGCGGGTTCTCGAACAGCTTGAAGTGGAATCGCCCCAGGTGAATATCGAGCCGGGCAACAGATATCGGGCCGTATTTGAAGTCGTTTCGCCCTCATTCGAGAGAATGTCGGAGGGCGAACGTCAGAGACTTGTCTGGTCGAAGATCCTCGACGAACTCGATGGGAATGAGCAAGAGGTGATCGACACGGTTTTCACCAACTCGCCGAGCGAGCACGACGAAGTGATGACTGGCTCGAACCCTCCTTCCGCAAATGCGGAAGCATGATATTTTTCACCATCCCCACAAGGAGCCCCGAACCATGTCCCTGCTCAAAAGCCCAACCGCCCCGCTGGCGAAGCTGGCCACGACCACCGTTACTCTCTACACCCGGGCGCAGTGCTGCTGCTGCCAGACGGCTCGGGAAACACTCCGGGACTATCAAGAGAGTCACGGCTTTATCTTTGAAGAGATCGATGCGTCCGACCCCTCGCTTGTCGAGCGGATCGGTCCGACCGTCCCCGTGATTGCCGTCGACGGCAAGGTTCGGTTCCGGGGCGAGGTGAACCGGGTTCTGTTCGAGCGGTTGCTTGCGGCTCGACGGCTCGACTGAACCAGCACCGATCCGGATCAATCGATCCCCCGACCCGGCTTGATTCACCGGGTCGGGCGACGTGATCGACAGGTTCACATGGCAATCGGCATCTGGAGTTGACGGCGGACGGCGACGAACTGGCCGACGTGCATGAGCGGGTGAATTCCGCCCATCAGGTTCAGCGCCAGGCCAACGGTCGGAACCATCCGCTGGAGCCGTTCGGGAGCCGGGGCGTCGAGTTCGGCGTCGGTCAGCGATTCGACGAGCGCCTTGAACGCCTCGCGCTGGGCTTTCCAGAGGGCGAGGTATTCGGCCTTGGTGTGAAAGGCGGCGGGGTCGTCGCTGTTCGCCGTTTCGTTCTGCTTGTGCTTGGTGTCGAACCCTTCGGGCAAGGGGGGCAACGAACCGGGCTTGATCGACTCGATAGCCCCTTGCGTGCTCGAAATCAGGTGGCCAACCTGCCAGGCGATGTGATTCATCCCCGCGACCGGACGGAC
>JAJYCH010000465.1 GCA_021778575.1 Planctomycetota bacterium | reverse complement strand
TCATGGCGATCACCGCCGCGTCGGTCGCCGGGTCGAGCGGTTTGAGGTGCCGCTCCTCGAACCGTTGCGCGACCGAGTCGCCCCAGGTTTCCCTCGTGGCGATCCAGTGGTCTTCAAGTGACTTCAACGCATGCTTGAGCCGGTTCGTACCCGCCATGATATTCGCGTTGGCCATAGGTTCTCGATCCCACTTAATCCAGGAAGTCGACCGTCGGCGGTTCATCGGCGACCGGCTCGGCCTCGGGCTGACATTCCACCTCGGCCTCGGCCTCGGTCATGATCGTCGCGGCGATCGAGGCGAAGGTCGATGAGGTTGCCCCCTCGACGATCGCCACGCCCGACGGCGGCGCAATTCGCGTGTAAGCTTCAAGAGCATCGACTAGCCGGCCCAGGAGCAGCGACGCCCGGACCGTATCGGTTCCCGAGAGATCGCTGATCCGGCGGATTCCGGCGTAGAGTTCAAGGACCGCCTGCTGGAGCATCGGCTCCCATTTCTTGATCAGGACGATCTTCGCTTCGGCCTCGCGGAGACCGGCCTCGGCCTGCCGGAGCAGCTCTTTCTGTTCGGAGAACGCCGGTGTATGTTCGGGAGTCTTGGCCAGCTTGCGCCGCATGACCTCGGCGCGGGCCGAGGAGACCTGTTCGCGTCGGCGCTTGAGCTGTTCGGTCCAGTAGGATTTCCGGTCGTGCTGAAGCCAGAACACCGTCCGCTTGGCTTCCATCTTGACCGCGCCGAGCGCCCCCTGGGCTTCCTCGGCGTAGAGGGCCAGGATCGCCCGGAAGTCTTGCAGGGCCTGGATCGATCGGACGTCAGCCTGGCTGCTCAAGGGAGTCGTCCTCCGGTGGTCGAGCGGTGCCGTTACCGGTTCGTCATCGAACGCACTTCATGCTCACGCGGACGGGATCGAAACGTTTCGGCGATCAACGAAATGACTCGACCAGGTGGCCAGGTCTGCACGCTGAGAGGGCCAGGCCCATTCTCGTCGAGACTTGCGCAAAACACCTGATCGACGGTAGCAGGATCGCCGGAGACTGTAAAGGCGGCGGGCGAAGACGATGGGAGGAGGGTGTGCCCGGGTTTTCTTGGGGTCTCTGGTCGGTCCTGTCGTTTAGCTTACCGAGGAAGTCCTGATCTGGAGTGCGAGAGCTTGCTCTCGCTCTGGCGACCGGAGCTTGCTCCGAGCCGAGTGACCTGGCCAACGGTTTCCCCACAAAGACCGTGGAGCAAGCCCCACGAAGCAAAGCGAGAGCAAGCTCTCGCACTCCAGGTAACCAATCCGTCCGTAGTCCCCCAGAAAGATTGGGTCCGCCCGGTCCTCGACTGTTGCTTCGTCAAAAGCTTCAGGCTGGACTCGTCTCGATGGCGGAACGGGGGGAATTCGCTTGCAGCCCGAGCCACCTTCGGACCGGTGGGATTCGCTTGAGAATCAGCGTTTCCACGATCAGGACGGCCAGGAGGGAGATTCCGAACAGCGGCAGATAAATCCCCAGGCCGAGGATCAGGATCAGCAATCCGATCGAGAATCGCGGGCTTGCCGCGCTCGATGGTGCCCCCAACGAGCCGGGTTCGCGGCGGTTCCACCACATCATCACCGAACTGACAGACAGGAGGACCAACCCCAGAGCGGTTAGAAGTCCGAGCAACTGGTTCGGCCAGCCGAAAAGCTGACCTTCGTGCGCGGCGATTCCGGTTCCGATCAGGCGATCGATCAGCGGCTTGCTCGCGAAATCCTTGCGGCTCTTGATCGTCCCGGTCGCGGGGTCAACGGTCAGGTCCACCCGGAGCGGCCGGTTCGCCGTCATCGACTTCGCCGACCAGTCACCGGAACCCCCGTTTGGAGGCGCGATGACGACCGGAGGTTCGAGCGCCAGCGGAGTGACCATCGCGACGATCCGGTCGACCGCGCTCAGATCAACCGGACCTCCCTTGCGATCGCCGCGCCGGTTCCTCGACATTCCCCCGTGCTCGCTGTGGTCGACCTCCGACCTGATCGGTTTCGGCCCGGCACCGTTGGTCCAGTCCTGCTGAACGGCGGCGGTCCCGGTGATGGCTCGGGCCTTCTTGAGATAGTCGCCCCAGAACTTCGCCCAGGGGAGCCCGCTGACGAGCAGGAACAGGGCGAGACCGGAGATCCAGAAACCGGTGACGCCGTGAATGTCGCGCAGGAAGATCCGCGAGCCCCCGGAGAGTCGCGGGTAAACGACTCCACCCAGACCTCGGGTTTTTCTCGGCCACCAGAGGTAGAGTCCCGAGAGGATCATCAAGATCGTCCACGACGCCGCGAGTTCGACCAGCATCGAGCCTCGGTCCCCCATCAAGAGCTCGCCGTGAATTCGAAAGAGAACCTTCATGAAGCGGTCGCGCTCGATAACCGCGCCGAGGATCGCGAGCGATTCGGGATGGACGTAAACGCGGGTCGCCTCGCCGTCCTGATCGATGAGAACATGCGACGCGGTCGAGGGGCTCTCGGGAATTTCGTACGATTGAAAGCGCGACCCGGGAAACGCCTTCAGCGCCGCGTCAATCTGGGACGACGGAGCCGACTGCCCCGATCCTTTGATCGAAAGGTTGCGATATTTCTGTTCGATCGCGGCTTCGATCTGGGGCTTGAACAGGTAGATCGCGCCGCTGATCGCCAGGATGATCACGAACGGAATGCAGACAATACCGGCATAGAAGTGCCAGCGCCAGACGGCCCGGTAGTCGGGCCAGGGCTTCCGGGAAGCCGGAGATTCGGCAGCGCTCACGGGCGAGACTCCTCGGGGATCGCGGTGGATGGATCATGGATGATAAGCATGAGATTCTGAGCAAAAGCTGGTTGATGGGCCGGGACCTCGCCAGCTTTCAAAGCCCTTCAATCAGCTTTCGACTGCTCAAAGGGCGTCGGCCGAGATGATCTCGCCTCCCTGGATGGTCGCGATGGCCCGGAAAGTGGGCAAGGATACGGTGTTCTTGATGAACTGGACGTGCCCATCAAGGAAGAGGACATTCGCCCCGCCCGGGTGGAAGCTTCGAGGACCGCAGACCGCCGCGTTTCGACCGGCGTCGGTGCAGTCGGGATACTGGCTGTTGGGTGGATAGAAGTGGTTATACGAACTCATGAAAAAGCTTCCACGAGACCATTCGCGTCCGCGATCGCCCGACCACTGATCAGGCGTGTTGCAGACCGCGAGCGAGGTGTTCGGCGGCAGGAACAAGGTCGGCGAAAGGCTACCGGTCAGGTAGCCCGCGTTATTGAACAAGGCGAACTGACGCTTGAAATTCGCCGGGGGGGCCGTTCCTGGCGAGGTGTTGACGTTCGACCCCATGATCGTCTCGCTGAACGCCGCCGTGTTGCTCAGACCATCGACGATCGCCGCGAACCGGACGCTACTGGTGTTGTAAAACGGACCGTCGGGAAGTTGGGCTCCGGCCACAATATTAAAGTTGCCGTTGTTGATCGTGCCAGTTCCCGAATTCGTCTGGTAATTGGTGCCGCCAAAGGCCGCGACAACCCGAGGTTGGCCATCGCTGGGACAGAGAAAGACAGCAATCGACGCCTGCTCGACCGTCGTATTCGCCGGATAGGGCAATTGCCCGGTTTCCGACGCATAAGAGAAGTTGATCGCGTTGAAGAAGTTGCCCCCTTCGAGATAAGAAAGCAACTGCGCATGGGCCGACCAGAGATAGGGATAGCCGAATCGACCGCAAGGCAGAAGTCCATTGCTGCCTTCGTAGTTATGGATCGAGATCCCCAGTTGCTTCAGGTTATTGACGCACTGGGCCCGGCGAGCCGCTTCGCGAGCGGCCTGAACGGCGGGAAGGAGCAAGGCGATCAACACGGCGATGATCGCGATCACCACCAGAAGCTCGATGAGCGTGAAACCAGCGCGACGTCGCATGGTGCGATTCTCTCCACGGAATGAATATTCTGGATTCGAACGGATCGGCAAGCCTTGGAGAATCGTCTCCAAAGGATCGACAATCCATCAACGATGGCCTGACCGTTCGGACGTGAGCGAACTCACGACCGAGGCGGTTTGATCGGGTTTGCGCGCAGAGGAGTCCGGATTTTGGTCCGGCTCAGTGAGCAAACCTCGGCGGCCGATCCAGCCGGTTCGCCCGGCGATCCGTGAAGAGCAGGGGAGTGGCCACGACGAGTTCCCGGCCATCGTCGCGATCCGGCATGGTCGCGACCGAGACGAGTGTCGCCGCCTTGGTGACGACCCCGATCCGGGTTGTGATCGGAGCGATCGGGTCGCCGCACGGGGGGGAGTTCCACCGGCAGGGGTTTGCCTCAAGCCTGGTGGGGCTGGTGGCGACAGTGTTCGCCGATGCTCGTGACGGGCTCCGGCGTGTTCCGCAGCAGCACGAAGCGCCCTGGCACTTCTTGCCACAACGGCATTCCCGGGCGTGAGCCTCGACATCAAACGCTGCCGGGCCCGGAACCGAAACACTGACTGCCCGAACCTCACCGGCTCCCCCGGCGCAGAGGATCGCCAGCACAAGGACCGGCCGGAACCGGTCGCGCGAGAGGATTCGTGAGCTTCGTGACAGTTCGGCACGCACGGGGAGATCGCGACTTTCCCAATCAGAGGCGGGTCGCTAACCAGTCGATTCTGGCATGGCTAACCCGTACATGATTGAGTCCCAAAATGTCGTTGTCAAGCATCAGGTCGCCATGAGCAGGAGGATTGCAAAGTGGTCGGACAATTGTAGGGTCCGCTGTGCGGACCGTGGTTTCGATCGACAAATCTCGAAGGTCTGGTCGTCGACCCGTGGTCGAGCGAAGGCCGCAAACGC
>JAJYCH010000464.1 GCA_021778575.1 Planctomycetota bacterium | reverse complement strand
AAGCCGGCCATTTTCACGCTCAGGACACGAATCTGAAAGGCCCCGGGATGGGTGATGTCGATTTCGAGCCGATCCTGAAGTCCCTGGTGGCTTCTGGTTACGACCAGTGGGTCTCGGTCGAGGTGTTTGACTACTCGGCCGGGGCCGAAGCAACCGCGTCGCAAAGTTATGCCTGTCTTCGGCAGAAGCTGGATTTATTTTCACCCCGGTAACGCCACCGAATCCGTCCCACTGGCTTCGTTTTGGACCGCTCCTGGTCGGCCTGGTGGTCGTTGGCCTCGCGTTCGTCTGGTCGTCGGCCGCTCCGGATCAGAAGATGATCTCGCTCCCGGGAGGGTCCAGCTTCCTGGCCGTGGAGTCTGCTCCAGGAATTCGGGAGCGGCATGGCTGGACGATTCAGAACTCCAGCAATTCGCCGCTCAGGCTCCGAACTCATTTCACCAGTGGACGTTGCGGCTTTAGCCTCTGGCTCGGTCAGGAACGGATCGTGCCACCGGGATCGGAACTGGTCGTCTGGCTAACCTGGGCAACGCCCGCCGCCGGATCGCGGTCCTTCGCCGATCATGCCGAGGTCTGGACGAATGATCCCGATCAGCCCAGGTTAAAGTTCAAGGTCGCCGGGCGGACCAGGGAAGCTCCATGATCGGCGTCGATTCGTGTCGTTTCTCGGCCTCGGGTCACGACATTCGATCGGGAGTCCGATCATCTCCAGTCGAATTCCATCCGATCTAGAATGGAGAGTTTACCAACCTGGCGAAAACTTGTACAGTATCCTGTTGCGTCAGGCGTGGTCGAACTGGTAAATTCGCGAGAAATCGGTAGCTTGCGGGTGTGGCGAGGGTGGAGCCTTCGTCGGAGAGGATGAGGGCGATCGATGGCGAGGACGAAGCGGAACGCGAATGGTGACGGACGAGATCCTGGTCGAGTCCGCGAGGTCGTCGAGAACGTCCCCCTGGCCGAGGCGACCCGGTCGCGTTACCTCAATTACGCCTTGAGCGTCATCACCTCGCGGGCCTTGCCCGACGTGCGCGATGGTCTCAAACCGGTGCAGCGGCGGATCTTGTACGCGATGTGGAGCGACCTTCGCGTCACGGCCGACGGACGCTACATGAAGTGCGCCGCGGTCGTCGGCGAGGTGATGAAAAGCTATCACCCGCACGGCGATCAGTCGATCTACGATGCCCTGGTCCGGATGGCCCAATCGTTCAGCCTGCGCTATCCGCTGGTGGAAGGTTACGGCAATTTCGGCTCGATCGACGGCGACCCTCCCGCCGCCATGCGTTATACCGAGTGCCGCCTGACGCCGATCTCGCAAGAATTGCTCAGCGAGCTGCGCGACCAGACGGTCGACTTTCGACCCAACTACGCGTCGACGACCGAGGAGCCGATCGTCCTCCCCGCGCAGTTTCCCAACCTCCTCGTCAACGGAGCTTCGGGAATCGCCGTCGGGATGGCGACGAACATTCCGCCGCACAACCTGAAAGAAGTCTGCAAGGCACTCGACGCGCTGCTCGACGACCGCGACTTGCCGATTGAAAAGCTCGTCCGTCACATCAAGGCGCCCGACTTCCCGACCGGCGGCGTGATCCTCAATACCCCGGCCGAGATCCTCCAGATTTACGCCACGGGGCAGGGACCGATCAAGCTCCGTGGGACCTACGAGCCCGACCCCGATAAGCCGAACACCCTGCTGATCACCTCGATCCCTTACGGGATCGAGAAGGACGCCCTCGTCGCCCGGATCGGCTTCTTGATCGGCAATGGTCAGGTTCCGCAATTGACCAATGTGAAGGATCTGAGCACCGACGACGTCCGGATCGCGCTCGAGCTTCGTTCCGGGGCCAACGTGGACGCGGCGATGGCGTATCTGTTCAAGAATTCGCCGCTCCAGACCAATTACAACGTCAACATGACCTGCCTGCTGCCCGCCGACGGGGCCGAGGTCGCCGTGCCGGCGCGGCTCGACCTGAAGACGATGCTCCTCCACTTTCTCGACTTCCGGCTCGAGATCGTCACGCGACGGCTCCGACACGAACTCGAAAACCTCCTTCGGCGGATTCACATCCTCGAAGGATTCGCGATCGTCTTTGACCACCTCGACGAGGCGATCCGGATCATCCGGGCCAGCGACGGCAAGCCCGACGCCGCGCCGAAGCTGATGGACCGGTTCGGACTGTCCGATCTCCAGGCCGACGCGATTCTCGAAACCAAGCTGTATCGCCTGGGCAAGCTGGAGATCAAGGACATCCTCGACGAGTTGGCCTCGAAGCGCGGTCGGGCCGCCGAGATCGAGGCACTTCTGGCGAACGAGCCGGCCCGCTGGAAGATGGTCAAGGAGGAGCTGCGCGCGATCCGGAGCGCCTACGGCGACGAGCGGCGGACCAAGATCCAGGAAGGGCCACAGGTTGCGATCGAATATCGCGAGGAAGATTACATCGTCGACGAGGACGCCTGGATCATCGTCACCCGAGGTGGCTGGGTGAAGCGCCAGAAGTCGTTCGCCGACGTCGCCGGGATCAGGGTCCGCGAGGAAGACGTCGTCGGCTGGGTCTACCGGGCCAAGGCCCGCCAGACGATCACGTTTTTCACCGACCGGGGCACGGCCTATACCATGCGAGCCAACGATATCCCGCTGACCACCGGTCATGGCGAGCCGATCGGCAAGCATTTCTCGTTCGAGGATCGCGAGCACGTCGTCGGAGTGCTCTGTCACGACCCGCGCTGCCTTCCCGAAGTCTCGAAGACCCCTGAACCACCGCAACAGCCGGTCCAGGGGCTGCTCGGTGGTGAACTGGCTAGCATGAATGGTGACGGGCCGACCTCGGGCCTGCCGCTTCCTCCCTACGGGATTGCCTTGACCGCCGCTGGTAAAGTTCTTCGTTTTGCCCTCTCGGCGCATTCGGGAGTCTCGACCAAGAAGGGCCGGACGGTTGTCCGGCTCGACCCGGCCGTCGCCGACGATAAGGTCGTGGGCGTCGAGGCGACCGACGGGACCGAGAACGTCTGCCTGGCCACCCGATCCGCTCGGGTCCTGATCTTCCCGGTCGCCGAGGCGAACGTCGTCGCCAGTGCAGCGAAGGGGGTGACGGCAGTCAAGCTCGACGCCAAGGACGCCGTGATCGGGTTTGCCCTCGCCAATAAGATGCGAGAAGGTCTGACCGTCCGGACCAACCGAGGGTCCACTCAGATTGTCCGGGCGACGAAGTATCCCGTCACCAGCCGGGGCGGCAAGGGGTACGGGATCTTGCAGCGAGGATCGCTCGAAGCGGTGGTTCCCGAAGAAGCGATACCGGTCCCGCCGGTCGAGCAGGTGGGGGAATAATTCATTCGGAGTTCACTTTTCGGGAATCCAGGTCATCAAACTTCCGAGGAGTCGATTGATCTCAAGGGATACCGAATGGACCCGGCGACTGATTATTTGTATCGTGGAACCACAGTCGGCTGGATCGGAACCCGATCGAATCAATTTTTGCCGATGACTTGTACATCGACCGATCCACTTGTCGCCACTTACTTCGCTCTCGAATGTCTCTTTCATGGCCATTCCGTGGTTCAGTTCATTGAAAGATCGTCCGTCGAGCAATTCATCGGAGAATCAAATCCGTTCGATGCGATTGAGTCTGCCGTCAATCTCAAGAGAAAGCCGCTCGAAATATCGGAGCATGTTATCCATCTGATTAATGTCGACGAGGCTCGTAAAATTCTTCTGGGTCTAGGATTTGAGCAAGTTCCCTACCAGATCTATGGGAAAAGCGTGCTGAACGACGAACTGAAACTTTCGTTTAATCAAGGATATCGTCTGACCGCGTCTCAGAAACGGGAATTCAATCGGCTCGCTTTCGAGGTTCGCTCATGAGACGTCTCTTCTACGAGTTCATGGTCGATGCAATCGAGGAGATCGAACCGAATCAATGGCGTGTCGTCGGTCGGTGTGGTGATATTCCGATCCGGATCGGCGATCGTTTCGACCGCGTCTTTTGTTACAAACCCAGGCAATACCCCGAGGAATCCGGTTGCCCTCCGGTTCGAGAGATTACAAAAAAAATCGGCATGTCGGTGCTACGGATTCACGCTTATCAGCGATCGCTTCCCGAACTTGGGCAGGGGATGACAGGTCTCCTTGTTATTGAAGGGGAGGGAGCCGATTTGATTCAGCCCGACTGGATTCTGGGCTCGGTTGACGAGGTTACACCACGATTTCTCGAGCGATTGAATCCGGCCGAAAATCCGGCGCTCGCCCAAGAAATCCACTCGGTTAGCCTGGGATCAATCGCGGAGTCGGGGCCCTTCACTCCGGTCGAGCAGGTGGGGGAGTGATGACCATGGAAGCCGAATCCTGGATACGATCGAAAGTACGAGCGCTCCGTCGACATCATCGCGATCGCTTATTCTCGAAGGCTCTGGTATCGGTGAAATTGTCGTTGATGACGGAAGCAGACCGGACATACTGGGCTATCCGGCAATTCAATCACTTAAAGAATTGTTCGTGCTCGATGTGTGGTAATCCTCGTCGATATTCAGGCGAACCCACCATTCAGGAAAAGCGAACAGGCGAAGCCACCAATCGTGAGGCCGCAAGGGCGGCAAGGGAGCTTGATTGATGGCCACCGGAACTTATAACGCCGACTCGATTTCCGTTCTGGAGAACCTCGACGCCGTTCGTCGCCGTCCCGGGATGTATATCGGTGGGGTCGACAAGAATGGACTGCATCACCTGCTCTGGGAGATCGGCGACAACTCGATCGACGAGGTGAGGAACGGCCACGCCACGCGGATCGTGGTC
>JAJYCH010000463.1 GCA_021778575.1 Planctomycetota bacterium | reverse complement strand
GAACCCGAAGCTTGAAGCGCCGGTGATCAACCACCAGTTCGCCGGTGGTGGCGGGCCTTACTTTGATGGGCCGATCTTCCCTTACGTGTTCATCTGCATCATGTGCGGCGCGGTCTCGGGTTTCCACGCGCTGGTCGCTTCGGGGACGACCCCCAAGATGGTCAACCGCGAGAGCGACGTCCGGATGATCGGCTACGGCGCGATGTTGATGGAAGGGTTGGTGGGGATCGTTGCCCTGATCGCGGCGGCGGCCTTGCCGAACTCGATGTATTACGACATCAATATCGACCTCGCCCGAAGACCACAATTCCAGCAGCAATTGAAGGCGCTCGACGTCGACCATGACGGCGGCGGCGAGCTGGTCCAGATGGAGAAGGACGTGCAGGAATCATTGCACGGTCGGACGGGCGGAGCGGTGACCTTGGCGGTGGGGATGGCGCGGATCTTCTCGCAGGCGATGCCGGGCTTGCAAGGGCTGATGAAGTACTGGTATCACTTCGCGATCATGTTCGAGGCGCTGTTTATCTTGACGACGATCGACACGGGAACACGGATCGGCCGGTTCCTGGTGCAAGAGGTTCTCGGCAAGCTCTGGAAGCCGCTGGGGAACCTGGATTCGATCGGGCCATCGGTTCTAGCGACGGCGCTGGTGGTGTTTGGCTGGAGCTACTTCATCCTGACCGGGTCGGTCGAGACGATCTGGCCAATGTTCGGAGTGGCGAACCAGTTGCTGGCGGTGGTGGCCCTGGCCGTGGTGACGACGATCCTGGTGAATAGTGGCCGGGCCCGGTACGCGTTCGTCACGCTGATCCCGATGTGCTTCGTGGCCACGACGACGACGACGGCGGGAATCCTGGAGATCAACGGCAATTTCTGGAAGATGACCCGGAACCCCGAGACCGCGATCAAAGGTTGGCTCAACATCGGCTTCACGGCCATGTTGCTGATGCTGGTGAGCGTCATCCTGATCTCAGCTTGCCGGAAGTGGATTGATGGGGTCCGAGGCGGGAAGGTGAAGTCGGTTCCGATGGAGATTTGAGCAACCAAGAGGTCTTGATGTAGGGTGTGTCGAGGCGTCGAAGACGCACCGAGATTGAGGTGTGATGGTCGGTGCGTCTGCGACGCCTCGACACACCCTACAGGACGACAAGACTTACTCGGCCAGGCTATCGGTCGACTCGGGTGCGACATACTTGACGGCGCTGGGATTCATCACGCTGTGACGGATTCCATAGCCGAAGTAGATCAGGAAACCGATCCCCAGCCAGACGATCAAGCGGACCCAGTTCTCGGCGGGGAGCGAGAACATCAGGAGCAAGCAGATGGCGATGCCGAGGATCGGCACCACCGGAACGAACGGAACCTTGAATGGCCGTTCGGCCTCGGGGTGCGTCTTCCGCATGACCAGGACCGCCGCGCAGACGACAACGAAGGCGAAGAGTGTGCCGATGTTGACCAGTTCGGCGAGAATCCGGAGCGGAAGCAAACCAGCCATCAAGGAGACGCAAACGCCGATCAGGATGGTCGACTTCCAGGGTGTCTGAAACCTGGGATGGATCGCGCTGAAGAAGGCAGGAGGCACCAGCCCATCACGAGCCATCGCCAGGAAGATCCGGGGCTGGCTGAGCATCATGACGAGCAAGACCGACGTGATCCCGGTCAACGCGCCGAGCGAGATCAGGTACTTGGCCCAGGGGAGTCCGACCTGGCCGAAGGCGTCGGAGATCGGGGCGTCGATGTTGATCTTGTCATACTTGACCATGCCGGTCAGAACGGCCGAGACGGCGATGTAGAGAACCGTGCAAAGGATCAAGGAGGCGATGATACCAATGGGCACGTCGCGCTTGGGATTGATCGCCTCTTCCGACTGGTTCGAGACCGCGTCGAAGCCGATATAAGCGAAGAAAATGGTCGAGGCCCCGGCGAGCATCCCCAGGGGTTCACCGTTACCCCCGATCTGCCCCGCCATGGGCTTGCCGAAGAAGCTGATCCCGGTGTAGCCGAACGGTGCGAACGGTGTCCAGTTCTCGGGATGGATGTACTGGCAACCGACGATGATCACGAACATCACAACCGCCAGCTTGATGATCACCATGATCGAGTTGAAGGTGGTGCTCTCCTTGATCCCCTTGACCAGGATCGCCGTGATGGCAATGGTGACCAGGACGGCGGGAAGGTCGAACCAGGGGCCCATCGCCTTGAACTTGCCGTCGACCAGGTCGTACGGTGCGTTCGAGAAGATCATGGGTACTTCGACCCCGAATATTTTGATGAAATCTTGAAAGTAGTGCGACCAGCCGTGCGCCACGGTCGAGGAAGCGACCGCGTATTCGAGGATCAGGTCCCAGCCGATGATCCAGGCCATCAATTCGCCCAGGGTCGCGTACGCATAGGTATAGGCTGAACCGGCGACGGGGACCATCGACGCGAACTCGGCATAGCAGAGCGCCGCGAAGATGCAGGCCAGGCCGGCGACGACGAACGAGAGCATCAGGGCCGGGCCGGTCTTGTCGTGAGCGGCGACTCCGGTGAGGACGAAGATCCCGGTACCGATGATCGCCCCGACTCCGAGGCTGGTCAGCCCGACCGGACCGAGGACCCGCTTCAATCGGCCCTTCCCCTCCATCTCGCTGAGGAGCATGCTCAGCGGCTTCTTGGCAAACAGTTGGCTCATCTCTCGCGAGGCCTCCAGGAATCGAAGAAAAATACGGAGGGGTCAACGGACGGCTTTCGAGACTCTCGAAAGCAAAACACGCTCATCAATGCGAACGGACCCCACGGATTCGGTGATCGGACCTTGGGCCTCGGCTCGGGCGGAGAGATGCCAACCAGGCAGGCAGGTGCGTTTCCGGGCGGGGGGGAGAGAAACGGGACGGAAGTTCTTGGAGGGCGGGCTCGGCCCACCATCTCGAATTCATGGTTGGGCCAAGCCCGCCCTACAAGACTTCAATTTATGGTAGGCCGAGCCCACCCTGCGATCTCAGTTCTTCGGGGCTTGCTTCGAGCCAATGCCACCGGCGGGTGGGGTCACCTTTGCCGGCCTAGGACCGTCGGCTTCTTTGGTCGGCGGCAGTTCCATCACCTCGACCTTGCGGATCGAGACCTTGCTGCCCGGGTCGTGCTGCTGGAAAGCGAAGTGGCCGGTCTTCCAGAGCTGGTCGTGGTCGAGGTACTCGTAGAGCAGCTCGCCGTTGACGAAGATCCGGAACTTGGTGACCATCTTGCCCCGATAGTTGATGTCGCTGACGTCGATCTCCTGGGTGAACCAGGTGTCGGGCGGGGTCACGGACTTCATCAGGTGGACGAGGGTGTAGAGCGAGCCGGTCTTGATCGGGTCGGAGTGGGTGGCGTTGACCTGGATCTCGTAGCCGTTCATGAAGGTTGCTTCGGCGGGAGTCCGGACGTACATCCCGGAGTTCCCCTTGTCGTTGATCTTCACCTCGGCGCGGAACTTGAAGTTCTGGTAATCGCCTCTGGGGCTGTAGAGCATCGACTGGCCGCCCGATCCTTCCAGCACGCCGTCCTTGACTTCCCACTTCGATTCCTGCTTGCTCATCGGCATTGACTTCCAGCCGCTCAGCGTCTTGCCGTCGAACAGCGAGACCCAGGCCGGGTCGTTCGGAGCCGATATGTCGTCGGCGGCGGGGGCGGCGCTCAGGGTCAAGGCGGCCAGGCCGAAGCCCAGGGCCGCCGCCATCAATCGTCGGTTCATTCGAGTTGATCCTTGGAAAGAGGTTCGTCAATTCATCAAAGGCCGGCCACCGGGGCGGCCTTATTCGGGGAGTTCCATGACCTCGATCTTGCGGATCCAGACCTGGCTACCGGGGTCGTGCTGCTGGAAGGCGAAGTGGCCGGTCGTGAACGAGTTCTTCTTGTCGATGTAGTCGACCGTCGTCTTGCCGTTGACCTTGATGATGATGTGGTTGCCCACGGCCTCGATTTCCTGGGTGAACCAGGTGTCGGGCGGGACCAGTTTCTCGAAAACCTTGACGTGGTTGTAGAGCGAGCCGGTCTTGACGGGGTCGCCGTGGGTGCTGTTGACCTGGGCCTCGTAACCGGCGGGGAAGCCGCCTTCTTTCTTGGTCCGGAAGTACATGCCGGAGTTAGCCTTGTCGGCGATCTTGACCTCGGCCTTGTACTTGAAGTTCTTGTAGTCGCCTCGGGGGCTGAACAGGTGCGAGACCGGGCCTGAGCCGTGGATCGCGCCGTCCTCGACCTTCCAGGTTCCGGTCGTGCCGTCGGCGATGGTCCAGCCGCCAAGGGTCTTGCCGTCGAACAGTGAGACCCATTTCTCGTCCGCGGCCGATTTCTCGTGGCTCTGGGCGATCGTGGGAACGAGCAGGCCAAAGGTGGCCCAGGCGATCAAGGCGAAGCGTCGATTCATGGATGCATTCCTCTGCGGCGGGTTCAAGCCGAACGAGGGGACGTCGATCCGACACCGGCTCCGGTGTCGACCCGGAAGGAGAGCCCGCGTGGCCTCCGGCGAATTTTAAGTCAATCGCCTGCCCGACGCCAGAACCCGCCCCGCCGATCGGGGGAGGAATGGGTAAGAGCGAAAGGAAATCGGGAACTTCGTTTGCCTTGAGGCTGGAAAACGGCAATCGTTCAAGAGATGGGCCTACCTGGAACCCCGCCGACTCGAAGTGAACTCCAGACAGAAAAGGCTGCCTCAAGATTGGCTCTAAAACTGAAACTTTGATGGGTTGAGGAACAGGCCAGGAATAAATTTCCGGGTGGCATGCTCTCGGTACTCCGTGAGCATGGACTTTGAGCGACGTCTTTTCATG
>JAJYCH010000462.1 GCA_021778575.1 Planctomycetota bacterium | reverse complement strand
TCGGATCGGGGCGTTCGTCATCAACGTTCAGGCAGGGAAGGAAGAACACGAATTTTCGACGGTTCGAGCCACCCGGGTCGACCCCTCGATCCGGGTGTTCCTTCAACGGTCATGATTTCATCGTACTCGTTCCCGAACCGATTGCAACCGGTTGGATCGGGTGGAAAAATGGCCGATCGTCGCGAATCGAGGCGTTCAAGTGGGACCACTCTCTTGACAATCCGGCCGTGGTCGGGTGGAATCAATCCCACGTGCTCGTAGCTCAATTGGATAGAGCGCTGCCCTCCGAAGGCAGAGGTTGCTGGTTCGACTCCAGCCGAGCACATGAAGCATGAACGACCCCGGGATTACCCCCCGGGGTCGCTGCGTTTGCCTGCCGACCAATGCGAATGGGGCCGGAAGGATCGCTCCTTCCGGCCCCGTTTTCTGTGCATCAAGAATCAGACCGGTTTCAGTTCGTGGCCTGCTTGGACGCGGTCCAGCGTGACCAGCCGCTCAGCCAGGTCGGGGTGGCCGGAGCGGGAGTCGCGACCGGAGCCTGGATCGGCTGGGTCGGCGTCGCTTCCAGTTGCGTCGGGATCGACATCAGCAGTTGCGGAGCCGCGACTCGAACCGTCATCGGGATCACCGGCGAGCCAACCGTCGGAGTCAGCACCGGAGCGGGAGCCGGCGTGGGAGTGACGGGTGCCGGTGTCGGTGCCGGAACCGGGGTGAGGTCGTTGGCCGGGTTGTGAATGAAGTCGGCCGAAGCGTTCACGTCGCTGACGTTCACGGTCTGGCTCGAGATCACGTGGCCATTCTCGACGGCGGTGACCTGGTAGGCCGAATTCGGGGCGACCGCCAGTTTATAGCCGCCCGAGCCGAATGAGGTCGTCTGGAAGGTCTGGCCGGTGGTCTGGTTCACGGCGGTGATCGTCACGCCGGCCTGTCCCTGACCCGGGGCATAGAACCCGGTATTGTTGGGGTCATTGAAGACAACGCCAACAATCTGCGGCCCTTCGTTTTGCTGGGCACCGAAATCCTGGGTGATCACGAGCGGGCCAACACTGGAGTTCGACGTGTTCACCAGGCCGATTCCCACGTCTTTGTAGGCATTCTGGGCCGACACGCCGGGCTGCATGATGTTGTTGTAGTGGCCGTGGTCGGCAACTCCCCAGTCGAACAGGAACGAGAGCATCGCCTCGTCGGTGTTGTTGGCCCAGGCGTAGGTGTTCTCGCCGTAAGAGCTGGCATTGTTATAGCCGGCGGCGCTGATCCGGCCGCCAAGGCTATTCTGTCCCGGCCCCTGGTGGGTCTGGGTTCCGGTGTTGGCCTCGTACTGGCTCTGGGCCTGGGCACTGGCACCAAGCGAGTCACTCCAGGCGAGCGGCGGTTGCGGGGTGGCCGCGTTCAGCTCGTTGACCAGGCTCGCCTCGGTCAGACCGTAATGATTCAGAGTGTTCTGAACGTCCGGCGTGATGTTGTTGACAAACATCGTGGCGGCGGCGGAGGGGTCGGTCCGGACAAAGTTGACCAACTGCAAGGCATATTGCTGAGCGGCGGTCGGCCCGACCACGGCGCTGAGAACCTGGCGAGTTTCCAGGCCTTCCAAGATGGGAGTTCGACGGAGGGATGGTCGTGACATGGCGACCTCCTTATCGTGATACGCATTCGAAGCGAATGCGTCGGTCGTTGGGGCGACCGCTCCAACATCGGAGCGTGTCTCGTCGCGGTTGGGCCGGGCCGACTTGAGAGAAAGTATTTCCGAGGTGAGCGTCATGGCCGGTTTGGCGGCGAGTAGAAAAGCAAGACACGTGCCAAGTGCCAATAAAGTCCTGGTTTCCTTGGCGGTGTCGTTGAAAGTTGTTTCTGCTGAACGATTTAAAACTTTTCCAGAAGGTGTCCGCGATGGCCGGGCTCCAGAGACGAGCCGAAGGGGACCCCGCCGACGAGTCGAACTGTCCCGGATCAATTTACAAAGCGGTGGTTTTTACAACGGAAATTGTCGGTCGGGCTCGCTCCAAGTTTCGTTGAAGATAACAGTTATGGCGACCGACACGATTGTCGGGGTCGTCCGGATCAGGCGAAAACTTGAGCGAAAATCGGTCGGCTGAAGGGAACCATCCGGGGTGTGGGCTTGCCAAGCCGGGATCGGCCGGGATAGCCTTGGAACTCGGCCTGGATCTCGGTCAATTTCGATGGGTCGCGCGGGGCGTCGGAGATCGATCGCCCGTCGGCCGATGGTACGGAGCAGCATCGCGATGGCACCGCCTGACGACGCCTTGAGTCTGGTTGATTCCGCCGAGAAGAGCGGTGAACTCTCCGGTTCGGCCGCCGCCAACATCAAGCGATGGCTGAGCGAGCCGCCGTTCGAGGCCTATCGCGACCGACTGGTCGAGGATATTCACGCCGGCCACTGGAAGACGCTGGATGACGCCTTTTACGCCGTCCTCGAATTCGGCACCGGCGGCCGACGCGGCAAGATGTATCCGGTCGGCACCAACGTCCTCAACGCCCGAACGATCGCCGAAAGTGCTCGAGGGCTGGCCGACTACATCACCCAGGCCAGGGGAGAAGGGACCCCGAGGAGCTGCGCCATTGCCCGCGACACGCGCCACAACTCACCCGAATTCGCCCGATCGTGCGCCTGTGTTCTGGCCGCAGCGGGCTTCAAGGTCTACCTCTTTCCGGATTATCGCTCGACCCCCCTGCTCTCCTTCGCCGTCCGCTACCTGAAGTGCGATTGCGGGATCATGATCACCGCCTCGCACAACGCTCCGGCCGACAACGGGTTCAAGTGCTATGCCTCGACCGGCGGTCAGGTCATCCCGCCCGACGATAGCGGGATCATCGACTGCGTCAAGGTCGCTTCCGACCGCGCGATTCCCGAGAAAGACTACGAAGAAGCCCTGAAAGACGGCTCGATCGTCCTCGTCGGGGCCGAGGTGGACGATGCCTATACCTCGGCCGTCGTCGAACAGTCGGTCAGTCCTGCCCGCGACGTTTCGATCGTCTACACACCGCTGCACGGCGTGGGCGAGACCTCGGTCGTGGCGTCGCTGATCAAGGCGGGGTTCACCAAGGTCAACATTCTGGCCTCGCAGCGGACCCCCGACGGCGACTTCGCCAACGTGCCGGGGCATGTCTCGAACCCCGAGATCCCCAAGACGCTCGACCTGGCCATTGCCGAGGCGAAAAGGACGGGCGCGGACCTGGTCCTCGCCAGCGACCCCGACGCCGACCGGATCGGTGTCGGCCTGCCCGTGACCGGCGACCCGGCCGGCGAATGGACGACCCTCGACGGCAACCAGATTGGCGCGATCCTGGCCGCCTTCGTGATGAAACAGGTCGGCGACCTCGGGCGGCTTCGCCCCGATCATTACCTGGTCACGACCCTGGTCTCCACCGAGATGGTTCGCGAACTGGCCAAACGCGAGGGCGTGGGCATCCAGGATAACCTGCTGGTCGGCTTCAAGTGGATCGCCCAGCGGATCGACGAGATGGGTCCAGCCGGATTCCTGTTCGGATTCGAGGAATCGCACGGTTATCTCAGAGGTACGCACGTTCGCGACAAGGATGCCGCGATCGCTTCACTCCTGTTCGCCGAACTGGCGGCGACCGTGAAGGATCGCCGGCAGACCGTTCTCGAATATCTCGACGACCTCTACATCGACGTCGGCCACTACGGCGAACGTCAGGTGAACAAGACGCTCGAAGGTCGCGAGGGAGTGGCGCAGATCCAGAAGCTGATGGCGGCGTTCCGGTCGAATCCGTTGAAATCGGCGGGCGGCCTCGCCTTGACCGAGGTCCGCGACTACAAATTGCACGAGACCCGGACGCTTGACGGCTCGGGCACAACGACTCCGCTTCCCGAACCATCGGGCGATATCTTGATCTTCCAGACCGAGGCGGCGGGAACCCGGTTCGCCGTTCGGCCGTCAGGGACCGAGCCCAAGATCAAGCTTTACCTCTTCGCCCGGACCGACACCAGCGGAGTGACCGATCGCTCGAAGTTGGCTGAGATCAAGGCGCAAACATCCGGGAGACTTGACGCGATCGCCGCCGACATCGAACAATTCATCCAGCAAACGCTTTCCGCCTCTTGATTGACTGATCCGTTACCGGGGATGGACCCCGCGAAGGGCTGCGCACCCATGTCCGACGCTCCTCTGGAGGCCCTCGTTCCGCGTGACAAGGTGCGCGGCTTTCCGACATCGCCCGGCGTCTATCTGATGAAGGACGCCCAGGGGCGCGTCGTCTATGTCGGAAAGGCCAAGAACCTACGAAGCCGCGCGGGGTCGTACTTCAACAAGACCGCCGCCGACGATAAGCGGATTGCCGACTGGATCGGCGAGGTGGCGGACGTCGACTTTCTTGAGGCGGATAGCGAGGTCGACGCCCTGCTCCTCGAAGCTCGACTGATCAAGGACATTCAGCCCAAGCATAACCAGGACCTCAAGGACGACAAGTCGTTCCCGTACCTCCAGATCACTACCGGCGACGACTTCCCCAGGGTCAACTTCACCCGCGAGCCACTCGATCGCGGGGTAAAGCTCTACGGGCCGTTCCCCCGGGCCAAGAGTCTCCGGGGGGCGATCCAGGTCCTTCAGAAGATCTTCAAATTCCGGACCTGCTCGCTCGACATCGAGGAAGGGGATGCCCGCTGGCGCTGGTTCCGCCCGTGCCTGCTGCACTCGATCGACCAGTGCACCGCCCCTTGTAACCTTCGGATCGATAAAGAGAGTTACCGCAAGGACATCCACCGACTTCGCCTGTTTCTCGACGGCAAGAAGGACGTCGTTCTCGCCGAGA
>JAJYCH010000461.1 GCA_021778575.1 Planctomycetota bacterium | reverse complement strand
TTGGTAATCTCGTTACGAAGCTGGAGGCTACTGGCGACGAAGTGCTTGGCTTTGCCCTGGAGTTGCTCACGCGGAAGGTTGGTCAGATTGCGGTAAAAGTTGGGCTTGTGGGTCAGCGAAAGCCAGATTGCGGCGGGAATGAAGAGGAGAAACGCGACGACCCCTCCGGCGATCCAGAGACGCTTCCAGACCTTACACGTGCGCATCGGGGCGACCTGCCTTCCGGAAAAGCAGCAGCCAGAATGGGGAAGGGTCGGTCTCCGAAGGGGGGGGGGTGAGCAATCCCGTCGGAGGTCGATGGGGAGACGAAATTCCCGGGTGATCCGCACGGTCGGAAGATACGGGCGGGTCAAGGAGCCGTCAACCCGAACAAGCCGGTGAAAGGAGATACATGCTCCCTCTATTTTCGACCGCTCGTCCCTCGTATATTGAGAATACTACGCGGAGACGGAGCGAACGTCATGCCCTCTCGACCAGCTTGTATCGCAATCTTGTTTTTCTGGGTCTACGCGGCCGGTGGACTCCTGCGTCGTGATATCTTGCCCGACTACTGGGTGACCCCGCCGCCGGACCTCCGAAAGATCGCCGCCGCCGAAGAAGACGCACGCCCCACGGAGTGGGAACTTTCCGTTGCCGAGGATAAAGGGCTTCAGAGTCTTCGATCGGTCGGGCGAGCCATGACCCGATCGAACCGGAACATCGACGGTTCGACCGAGCTGATCGGTCAGGTCTGGTTCGATTCGGGAAGCCTGCTGAAAGGAACGCCGTACGACTTCCAGCAAAGCGAACGACTGGAAATCCTCAACAAGATCGCGATCGACCCTTCAGGCAACCTGCGTACTCTGCATTCCACGGTCCGTTCGGCTTCGAGCCGGTTCGATCTGGTGACGATCGATGGCGTGGTCAAGAATGGCCAACTGGAAATCAAGGCGAGAGGGATGCTCAACTTCTCGCGGAGCTTTCCCTACGAACCCCGAGCGATGGTTCAAAACTCCCTGGGTCCGATCGATCGGCTCCCCGGACTTCAGGTGGGCCAGCGGTGGATGACCCGGGTTTTCAGTCCCATCTCGGGGCAGGTCGAGAACGTCAAGTTCGAGGTCACGGGCAAGCACGTGATCCAGTGGGATAATTACGTTGTGACGGCGCTCGAAGTCGTCCAGCACATCGCACCGCTGTCGCTGCGGACCTGGGTCCGCCCGGATGGACTGGTCCTTCGCCAGGAAATTCCGTTTCCGTTCGTCAAGCTGGTCCTCAGTCGCATTCCCGACCGGGGCGAAGTCGGCCAGGCTGGGGTCAAAGCTCCATGATCGAGTTGCGAGGCGTGACCAAGTCGTTTGGTACCAAGAAAGCCGTGGATCATCTCGACCTGAGCGTCAGGGCCGGTGAACTGTTCGCTTTTCTCGGACCCAACGGAGCCGGCAAGACGACGACCATCAAGATGGTTTGCGGGCTCCTTCGTCCCACGGCCGGGAGTGTCAAGGTCGGCGGATTTCCCGCCTCAAGCGCCGAGGCTCGGCAGTTGATCGCCTACGTTCCCGATCAACCGTATCTCTACGAAAAGTTGACCGGGCGCGAGTTCCTCAGGTTCGTCGTCGAGATGTACGGCCTCGATCCCCGAGCCTCGACCCGGCGGATCAACGAACTGATCGAGACGTTCGAGATGGGCGACTACGTGGATGACCTGTCCGAAAATTACTCACACGGCATGAAGCAACGAGTCGTCTTCGCCTCCGCGCTCGTCCACGATCCCAAAGTGCTGATCGTCGACGAGCCTCTGGTCGGGCTCGACCCCCGGAGCGCTCGAATCGTCAAGGACCTGTTCGTCTCGCAGGCTCGGTCGGGTGTCGCGGTGCTGATGTCCACCCATCTGCTCTCGATCGCCGAGGAACTGGCCGACACGATCGGAATCGTCGACCACGGTCGGATGCTGGCCAATGGAACCCTGGCCGAACTTCGCGAGCGGGTCCAGATCCACGGGCCGCTGGAAGAACTCTTCTTGAAGCTCACCGGTGGCGACCGGCCGCTGGTGGATGGTCCTCAACTGGTTGAGTCGAGGGACGCGATCGGATGACCGGACCCTCGAACCCCCTGGCACCTCGGATCTCGACGGCCCGGCAAGTCGGCGAGGCATTCCGAAATCTGCGCTGGCGACTGGTCAACAATACCTTTCGCTCATCGATGGCTGGTTCGCGGCTTCGCCTGGTCATGATCGCCATCTGTAGCGCGATCTTCTGGGCTGGATTGTTCTTTTTGTTTTTCGGCGGTTTTCAGTTTCTCAAGAGCTTCGTCCGGAACATGTCGGACGATTTTATTGACTACATTTTCAGCATGTTCTTTCTTTCACTTCTGCTGATGCTGTTTTTTTCAGCCGGCATTATCCTCTATACCGGACTCTTTCAATCGAAAGAATCCGCTTATCTATTGACGACTCCCGCGCCTCCGGATCAGATCTTCGCGTACAAATTCTTCGAGGCCATCGCGTACTCCAGTTGGGCATTTCTGCTGCTCGGAAGTCCGTTGATGGTCGCTTACGGAATTGTCGAGGACGCGACGTGGAAATTTTATGCAATTTTTCCGCTCTTTTTCCTCGCATTCGTGCTGATTCCCGGCAGCCTGGGCGGAATCGCCGCCATCCTGGTGGCGAGTTTCCTGCCTCGTCGTCCCAAGACCGTGTTGTCGACGGGAATCGTCCTGTTGATCCTGATCGCGGTCTTCTTTGGTGTCCGGCTCTGGCGAACTCCGGGGGACCTTCTGACCTCGGCCTGGCTCGATGGACTCCTCAGCAAGCTGGAGTTCAGCCGCCATCCGCTCTGGCCGAGCCGTTGGATGTCGTCCGGACTCGTCGCGTCGGTCAAGGGCGATTGGGCGACCGGTTTGTTTTATCTCGGCGTGGTTCTGGCTCATGCCGGACTGGCATACCTGATCGCGGCCGTCATTGCCCGCGACCTCTATCGCGTCGGTTACGAGCGGGTGCAGGGAGGACGTTCTTCAAAGCGGCCCCGAGGCTGGTATGAGATTGACGCCGCGTTTCACCGGGTCTTCTTCTTCATCCCCCGGCCGATCCGCCTTCTGATACTGAAGGATCTCCGGACCTTCCGGCGCGACCCGGCTCAGTGGTCGCAATTCTTGATCTTCTTTGGATTGCTCGCGTTCTATTTCATCAACATCCGCCGGCTGAGTTACGACACCGAACATGCCTCATGGCGCAACCTGATCAGCTTCTTGAACCTGTCGGTCACGGCGTTGATCTTGTCAACGTTTACCAGCCGGTTTATCTTTCCGCTCCTCTCGCTCGAAGGGCGAAACTTCTGGGTTCTCGGCCTTTTACCCCTGGAGCGAGCGTCGATCCTCTGGGGTAAATTTGCGTTTTCCTCGGGCATCTCACTGGTCGCGACCGAAGTCCTGGTGGTTCTGAGCGACCTGATGCTCCGGATGGTCCCGGCGATGATCCTGCTCCACGTCGGAATGGTCGCGATTCTCTGCTTTGGTTTGTCGGGGATCAGCGTGGGCCTGGGCGCACGGTTGCCCAACCTGAAGGAGGATGATCCGTCAAAAATCGCCGCTGGATTTGGCGGTACGCTGAACTTGCTGGTCAGCCTGGTCTTCATCGCCGCGATCGTGACTTCACTCGCGCTTCCCTGCCATCTTTACTACTTTGGCCAGGACAATCCCGATTACAGTAGCCAGGCGATCACGGAGAGCCAGTTTCATTTCTGGCTCTCAGTCGCGATCGGCGTGAGCCTGGTCGTGGGAATTCTTGGGACCATCTTGCCCCTTCGGATCGGTATCAAGTCGTTCGAAAAAATCGAATTTTGATCCACGAAATCCCGGCCAGAATTTCACGATCAGCCAGAATCCGACGATTCCCAGAACCACGCCCGCCTGGTCGGCCAGCCCATCCTCCAGGCTGCAATCGCGATTGACGATCCGATTCTCCTGACCGAGTTCGGTGATCGTCGCCAGCGCGATTCCCGCGAGAAAGATCCAGATGGACTGGCGAGCGGACGGTTTGACGCAGATCCAAAGAACCGCGAAGACAAAAAATATGCCCATGTGAACCAACTTGTCAAAGTTCATCTCCAGCAGAGGAGTCGGTAATCTTTCGTGTCCGGGCACGTATTGTCGGGGAAGCCAGCAGAGGAAGAAGATCACCAACGTCCAGAACCAGGCCAGTCGCAATCGAAGTGTCATGGGTCGCGAACTCTCAGGGGCGAGTCAAGCTCGATGAACCTCGAACCACTCTGGTCCGAAGCCGAGCGAACTCTGCGGAACGAGTCGATGGGTCAAAGGTATCGAGCCTGGAAGAGGATGAACTCAGCCCAGACCCATTCAATTTACCGGGCTGAGCCGCCGGCAACGAGGGCAAGTCCGAGTGAGCTTCCCAGTGGGGAACATGCAAGGCGGCAGCTTTCAAGGAAGGGTCCGACGCGACTGTCGCACGGCCTCGAACAGGCCGATGGCCACCGATGTCCCCAGGTTCAAGCTTCGGGCCTCCGCCTCGATCGGAATCCGAACCGCCTGATCACCCTGTCGCTCCAGCCAGTGGCGCGGCAAACCGCGGCTCTCAGCCCCAAAGACCAGACCGTCCCCCGACTCGAAGGTGGCTTCGGTGTAGGTCCTTGATGCCTTGGTGCTGAATGACCAGAGCCGGTGACCATGAAAGGAGTCGACCACCTCGTCAAGGTGGTCGACGACTTTCCAGTCAAGGTGGGGCCAGTAGTCGAGCCCAGCGCGTTTGATCCGGCTATCGGTCAGATGAAATCCGAGTGGACGGACCAGCCAGAGCATCGC
>JAJYCH010000460.1 GCA_021778575.1 Planctomycetota bacterium | reverse complement strand
TCCAAACAAAGCCAACGCCTCGGTCGACTTGCCCGCCTCGTCGAGTGCGATCGCCTTGCCATAGCGTTCCTGAAGTTGCTCACCGGGCTTGATGCTGGCCTGCGCGAGCTTGTAGAGCCGGGACAGTTCGCCGACCGGGTCGGCGGCGTAGGCGGCGTCGTCGCGGTGGTTCTTCCAGCCCCAGAGGATCATCCCGAACTGAGAACCCCAGTCGCCCAGGTGGTTATCCCGGATGACTTTATGGCCGAGCGCCGCGTAGATCCGCGCGAGACTCTCGCCGATCACGGTCGACCGAAGATGACCAACGTGCATCGGCTTGGCGACGTTGGGCGACGAATAATCGATGACGACCGTTCGCGGGTGCTCGGGCGGAGCCAGTCCCAGCCGCTCATCAACCAGGAGCGTTCCGAGCTGTTCGGAGATCCAGGCTTCTTCGAGCCGAACATTGAGAAATCCCGGACCGGCGACCTCGGGCGTACCGGCCATCGGCGCCAGCTTGACCCGCGTGACCACTTCGGCGGCGAGTTCGCGAGGGTTCTTCCCCACGGCCTTGGCGATCGCCATGCAGCCGTTGGCCTGGTAGTCGCCGAACTTGGGGTCGGTACTGGGCCGGACGGCAAGCGCGAAGACCTTGGAATCGCCACCGTCGGGAGTGGCGGCGGCAAAGGCGGCTCGAAGCTGTTCCAGAACATTCATGAAGCGGGCATCCAGGAGCGCACCAGAGGGAACGAACCAACACCACTCATTCCGACGCTCAGCATGAGAATGCCGTGCTGGACGCTGGGGGTCCACTGCCGATCGAACCAGGTCGACCGGTTATTGCCGACGCGGAGCGTCAAAGACGGCATTCCCACGGAGGACGGTGGGAACGAGTCATCAGACGTTATCGGGTCAGTCGTCTGAGGGATCATCTTCGACCTCGACCGGCTCCTCGACCGCGTCGACGGATTGCGGGGCCGCCTTGATCCGGGCAGGGTCACGCCACTCGACGCGCTCGGCGTCGCCCCAGATTTCTTCGAGGGCGTAGTAGCCTCGGGCGTCCTCGGAGAAGATATGGACCACGAAGTCGCCGTAATCCACCAGGATCCAGCGCCCTTCCTCGGTCCCTTCCATTCCGAGCTTGAACTCGCCCAGCTTCTTCATTTCCTGGTCGATCTCCGAGGCGATCGCGTTGGCCTGCCGTCGCGAGTTGGCCGAGGCGATCACGAAGAAGTCGAGCAGTGGAGTTGCCTGGCGAAGATCAAGGACGAGGATCTCCTTGGCTCGGTTGTCGTCGGCGATCCGGGCGGCGAATCTGGCATGTTCGAGCGCCTGGGCGACCCGTTCGGGCATGGCTCGGCCGGCGGCGGTATGCGCCACGTCGTCCTGAGGCAACGCGGGGGCCTTCTTCCTCCGGGCGAGGTAGGGCGAGTCGGTTTCGCGGGCGGCGGGGATTCCCGCAGTGCGTGTCTTATTCTTGAAATCGGCCATCTGATCGGGTCCGAGGGACATTCGCTGTTCGCCGGTTCGGGGCATGGCCAACGGACACGAGGGTGAACCGGCGGGTTCGTTTCGATCGTTCAATCATCCAGTGTAACCACCCACAAACCGAATGCCTACCGTTCAACCCGCACATTCGTGCGACGACGGCTTCATTTGGACTTGCCGACCGGCCCGGGAGCTTCTAGTCTAGGGAGTCAGCCTCAGAATCCCAAAGGCTGATCGACCGACACCGTGATTTCCCTCTTGCGAGCCTGGTTCCGTCATGTCGCACAGCGAACCGCCGGATGCCTTCACGATCGAGCGTCGGGGCGAACTGACGGTGGTCTCGGCCACGCCAGCCCTCGAATCGATCGCCATGGGGCTCGAAGAACAGGCCGCCGATCTGATTTTTGACCCGATCCGGCACGACGCTGCGCCGCTGATCGTCTTAGACCTGTCGCAGATTGATTATTTCGGTTCGGTGTTCCTCGGTGTTCTCCTCCGCTGCTGGAAGCTGGTCCAGGCCAAGGGGGGGACGATGGCACTTTCGGGAGTCTCGGACCGGGCCAAGGAACTGCTCCATCTGACCTCGCTTGACTTCGTCTGGCCGATCTACGCCACGCGCCGCGAAGCCGTTGATGCGCTTCAGTCCGACTGAACCCGATCGCGGATCAGCTGATCCGTGAATCCCGTTGACAAGCAACACTCTCGGATTGGATGATGGAAATATCGACTTCTTCGATCCTGGGGCGTCCCCGTCGGCATGTCGAGGACGATGTCCGCCGGAGCGACCATGGGCATCTATGACCGCGAATACTATCGCGACGCTTCGCGCGGTTCGGGGTGGCTCTCGGGGGCGGCTCCAGCCTGCAAGGTGATCATCGCCATCAATGTCGCCTGCTTCTTCGCCCAGAAGCTGGTCGGCCCTGATTTCAATAGTTGGTTTCAAGACAATGCCGACCTGGTCTTCCACAAGTTCCAGATCTGGCGGCTCTTGACGAGCACGTTTCTCCACGCCGACCCGTTCCACATCATCTTCAACATGCTGTTTCTGTGGATGGTCGGCCGCGAGATGGAGTCGTTCTACGGTAGCCGCGACTTCGTGGCGCTCTATATCTCGGCGGCGATCGTCAGTTCGCTGACCTGGGCCGTTTTCGATCCCTTCGACAGTTCGCCCGGCAATAACGCGATCGGAGCCTCGGGAGCCGTGATGGCGATCGTGGTCCTGTACACGATGTACTATCCACGTCGTGAAATCCTGGTCATGTTCATCTTTCCGGTCGAAATGTGGCTCTTCCTGGTGATTTATCTGGGCTACAATTTTCTCCAGATGCTCGCGCCACAGCAGGGAGACAACGTGGGCTATTCCGCTCACATCGGCGGCGCCGTTTTCGGCTACCTCTACAAGGTTGGCGATCTTCGACTGAGCCGGCTTGAAAAGATGATGAAGCGGCGGCCTCGGCTCCGGATCGTCACCGGCGAGCCGCGAGAGAGTTCTTCTTCAGGTCGATCATCACTCGGTCCCACCTGGTCGTCGAATTCCGCCGCCGCGACCCGCCCTGCCCCGACCGCCGTGATCTCCGAGGAGCAATTCGACGAGATTTTCGACCAGATCCTGGTCAAGATCGCCCGTGACGGCAAAGGCTCGCTCACCGACGAAGAGAATCGTGTACTCGAAGAAGCTAGCCGTCGGGCTCGGAATAAGCGGAGCGAACGGATCTGATGGCCGACTTTACGATTCGAGCGGCGAGCCTCGACGACCAGGACACCATCGTCGAGTACAACCAGCGTCTCGCTGACGAGACCGAAGGGAAAACACTCGACCAGGCCACGCTTGGCCGAGGAGTCGCCGCCGCGCTGGCGAACCCCGACCGGCTCCGTTACTGGGTGGCCGAGTCAGACTCAAAAATCATTGGCCAGGCGGCCGTGACCCGCGAGTGGAGCGACTGGCGAAACGGCTATATCTGGTGGTTCCAGAGCGTTTACGTCCACGCCGATTTTCGCGGAGCCGGGATCTTTCGAGCCCTCCACGCCGCCATCCGAACTGCGGCGAAAGCAGATCCCGAAGTGATCGGCCTCCGCCTCTACGTCGAGGTTCACAACGACCGGGCACAGCGGGTCTACAAATCCCTCGGCATGAAGCCGGGCGGCTATGATGTTTATGAAGAACTGTGGATTACCCCGGTCGAACCGCTACTCTGAGCCTGTCTTTCAGATTCGGTGATCACCCTGACTGAACGCGGCCCAACGTTCGAGCAGACGCTTGGACTGACCGCTCTCGATGGCCTCGGTCGCTCGAGCGACTCCCTCGCCGAGCTTCGAGACCTTTCCAGCCACGAGAAGCGACGCGGCTGTGTTGGCGACGATCGAGTGTCGCGCCGGGCCAACGACCCCGTCGAACACCGCTCGGATCGCCCCGGCGCTCTCGACTGGTCCGCTGACTCGGAGATCTGTCGATCGGACCGGAGGCAAGCCAAACTCCTCGGCTGACCAGATGATCGATTTGATCTCACCGCGCTCAACCCAGCGGACCTCGGTCGGGCCGTCGAGACTGACCTCGTCGAGACCGCCCGAACCGCTCACGACGGCGGCTCGAACCACTCCGAGTCGTGCGATCGCGGCGGCCATCAAGTCGGCCTGGGCCGGGCTCGGGACACCGATCAACTGATACGCCGGCCTCGACGGGTTCGCCAGCGGGCCGATCATGTTGAACAAAGTTCGGAATGGCAGAAGCCGCCGGACCGGTGCCGCAAACCGGAGCGCGGGATGGAACTTTGGCGCGTAGAAAAACGTGATCCCCAGCTCCAACAGACACCGTCGCAGGACTTCGGCCGGAGCATCGATATTGACCCCCAGCTCGGTCAAGACCTCGGCGCTCCCGGAGTTCCCCGAAGCCGAGCGATTGCCGTGCTTCGCCACCGAAACCCCGCAAGCCGCCACGACGACGGCGGAAGCGGTCGAGATATTGACCGTATTCGCTCCATCGCCGCCGGTCCCGCAGGTATCCAGGGTGAGAGAACCGTCGTCGAGCGGTTCCCAGACGGCCATCCGGTCGCGAACCGCCGTCACCGCTCCGGCGAGTTCGGCGGCGGATTCTCCCTTGACCCGAAGCGCGGCGAGAAAACCGCCGATCAGCGACTCGGGAACCTCGCCGGTCATGATGGCATCGACGGCCGCGCGGGCCTGAGCTTCGGTCAAGCTCTGGCCCGAGCCCAGGACGACCAGTGCCTCGGTCAGTGCGGCGGTCAAGGGACCCGGACCTTGGCGAGCTGAAACGATCCATCGATCAATCGATAGACGCCCAGATCGAGCGCCGTGGACGACGCCCGGGGGATCGAGAGGGCTTGAA
>JAJYCH010000459.1 GCA_021778575.1 Planctomycetota bacterium | reverse complement strand
ATCGCCGACTGAACAGCCTGAAGCGCGGCGACGAGCTGCCCTCGGGCGTGCTCCAGATGGTCAAGATCTACATCGCGACCAAGCGAGTGATCTCGGTCGGCGACAAGATGGCGGGCCGGCACGGCAACAAGGGGGTGATCGCCAAGATCCTCCCCGAAGAGGACATGCCGTTCCTCGCCGATGGCACGGCGGTCGAGATCCTCTTGAATCCGCTCGGCGTGCCGAGCCGGATGAACGTGGGCCAGATTCTCGAGACCCACCTCGGTTGGGCCGCGGCCAAGCTCGGGTTCCAGGCGCTCTGCCCGGTCTTCGACGGGGCGACGGAGGACACCATCCGTCAGTGTCTCGTGGACGCCGGCTTGCCCGAGAACGGCAAGGCGGTCCTTTACGACGGCCGGACCGGCGAGAAGTTCGACCAGCGGGTCACGGTGGGCTACATCTACATGTTGAAGCTGCACCACCTGGTCGACGACAAGATTCACGCCCGGGCCACCGGACCTTACTCGCTGATCACGCAGCAGCCCCTGGGTGGAAAAGCCCGGTTCGGCGGCCAGCGGTTCGGCGAGATGGAAGTCTGGGCGCTCGAAGCGTATGGAGCGGCGTACATCCTTCAGGAACTCCTCACCGTCAAGTCCGACGACGTCGAGGGGCGAACGAAGATCTACGAGTCGATGGTCAAGGGAGAAAATACCCTCGAAGCCGGCACCCCGGCCAGCTTCGACGTCTTGACCAACGAGATCCGCGGCCTCGGGCTCAACATGCAGCTCGAGAAGAAGCGGATCTAAATAATCGGTAACGTTCCGTTCACGGGGAGGCACGAGTCGATTCGATCGTGCCTCCTCGGGTAGACTTCAACTCTCAAGATTTGGGGAGATCGAACCTTGGCCAGCCAATGGATGTATTCCAAAGACGGCAAGCAATATGGTCCGGTGTCGTCCATTGAGTTGAAGTCGCTAGCAGATGCAGGACAACTTAAACCCGATGACTTGCTATGGAAAGATGGGATGGCACAATGGGTTACGGCTTCGAAGCTTCAAAACCTTTTTCCTGCTGAAATGATTAACACCGCAGCCGCCCCCAGTTCGTCGCCCCCGCTTCCGAAAGCGTCACCACCCCCGCTCCCGAGCATGTTACCTCCCCCGCTCCCGAGCACTTCACCGCCTTCAGCTTCAAAGGTTTCTGCAGCACGTGCGGAGGCTCCCCCTTCAACGAACGCTTGGAAGTCTGTGATCTCTCGGAGGATGTCACAAGTTGTATTGATCGAGCATTCCGAGGGTTTAGGGAGTGGACTACTCGTTGCGAAGGATGGCTTGATCGTCACCAACAAGCACGTTGTCGAGGGATCGAAGTTCGTGAACGTCTGCTTTTCAAATAACACGACTACAAAGGGTGTGGTTGCTCATCTTCATCCAAATGTAGATCTGGCTATCGTGAAAGCTGCTGTTCAAAATACCGAATTCTTGGATGTCCAAGAAGATTCTTCTCTTCAAGTGGAAACGGGCAACGAAGTCATCGCCATCGGTCATCCACATGGGCTACGTTTTACTAGCACACGTGGCATTATCAGCACTCCAAAACGAAGATATGGCCAGGACGTCTTCGTCCAACACGACGTAGCCATCAACCCCGGCAATAGCGGCGGACCACTGATCGACGACCAAGGAAAGCTTGTCGGTATTAACACATTTATCAGAAAGGACTCTCAAGGTTTGGGATTTGCCATCCCTTCCCAGGTCGTCCAAATTTACTTGAATTCGATACTCCAAGCACTGTCGAACGGTCAGCTTGATTTGCCCAGCGATGAGGAAATTCTCGAATCGGAGATCGAGATAACTCCAGAAGAGGCATTGAACACGGCGCTAGAGAGTTACCCCGGAGAACGCCAGGAATTGAAGGACGGAGGGCAACTCCTTACCACGCCAGAAGGGCACACAATCGCCGTGTGGATTCGCGGAGAAATCGTCGAATGCAGTTCGCATGTGGCGGATTTGACCAAGGCATCGCTTCGAGATGCAAATCTGCTGAGGCAATTGCTTGAGCTGAACGACAAGATTGTTCAGCCAAAGTTTTGCATTGACCCTGACGGAGAACTTTGGATTAAATCGCTCCGATTTAGCTCAGGCATGGATACAGCAGAAGCTTATTCACTGATTGGAAATGTGATTCATACTGTTTCAAACTATTGCGGGTCTATTGAGTCATATTTGGAAGACGAATGATTAGAGCAAACTCTATTTTAGGTTCCTGGGGCCAATCTCTTGCCCGTCCCGATCCGACGAGCTCATAAGCAAGTTTGGCCCAAATTGGGAAGGTTCCTTTCCCAATTCAAGGTCGCTTTGAAGGAGCTTGAATGATGGAAGTGAAAGTTCACACCGATCTCATAACTGCGCATGATTTACTGGAAGCGATCCGGTCATTTCCTTTGAAGCGACTCCTGGAACATTGCGGAACCCAGTTCTTGGTGGCTCCCTTCGACTTCCATGCAACGTGTCCGCAATGTCGAACCCGAATCAAGGTCCGTTCCTTCTCCGGAGTCTCGGAGATCGAGGATGTCTTCGACGCTGTCATTTGAGTGTATGAATCAACCCGAGGCTCAAGCGTTGGCCATTCAGAGGCAGGCTGTGATCGCCGAGGATGAGTGAAGAAGCCGGAGTTCCGCGATGTCGAAGACGACGACAACTTCGCGTCCCGAACAGGAGCGGCTTGACGCGTACTATCGCGAAGGTGGGCTGCGGACGATGGCGTCACCTCACGTTCAATTACGACGACCCCGCTTGTCCTCATCCGAGTTGCGGTCACGCGATGGAATGGATCGATTTCAAGCTCGAGCTTCACGGCGATCCTGAAGGAGTTGACAAGCCTTTGATCCAATCGTGGTGGAATGGACACGGCTTCGTCGGCCACTGCCCGGTCTGTCACGGGCTGATTCGATTCACGACGCTCGGGATGTCCGCGATCGATGAGGATGAGAGCCAGACGCTTCCGCAACTTCCGTCTCACTGGGCTGATCTGGCTCAGATCGCTTGAGTCGATCGATTTCGAATCTTTGGTCGGGGATACGAGACATGGCCACCGTTCAGCATCGAATCGGACCGGCCGACCAGGGCCGGAAGATGACCCTTCAAGAGTTCTGGGATGCCGAAGAGGAACCCGGTTATCTCTATGAACTGGCTCGGGGAGTCCTGGAAGTGTCGGAAGTTCCGGGAGATCTGCACTGGCAGGTCATTCACAACCTTCACGAGTTGTTCAGTCTGCATGGGCGACGGTATCCGTTGCTGATTCACCGGATCGGTCACGGTAGCGAAGTCCGCTACATCATCCCCGAATTCGAGACCGATCGTCACCCGGATCTGGCGATCCTCTTCCGAGGAGAATCTCGTCATGACGTCAAAGGGCGAGTCGTCTCGGTTCTGGGAGTCGAGGTCGTTTCGCCCGGCAAGCGGTCGAGGGATCGCGATTACATCGACAAACGAATCGATTACCTGGCGTTCGGTCTCCTCGAATACTGGATTGTCGACCCTGACCTGCGGCAAGTCACGGTGCTGGTTCGTCGCGAGGTCGATGGCATCCCGGCCTGGGAAGAACGAATCTTCTCGGGCGAAGATCTGATCCTCAGCAACTTGCTCGCCGGATTCGCGGGGTCTGTGAATGAGCTCTGGACCGATCTCGATTCCGAGGGCTGATCGCTTTCCTGCTTCGAGGAGACCACGATGGCCACAGTGCAACTACGGATCGGCCCGGCCGACAACGGTCGTCGGATGACGCTGGAGGAATTCCAAGAGGCCGAGGAAGAACCGGGATACCGCTATGAACTGGCTCGGGGGGTTCTGGAAGTGACGGAAGTTCCGAACGACCCTCATGGTCAGATTGTCAGCAACATCCAGTTGGCGTTTTATCGCCACAAAGATCGACATCCCGGCGTGATTCGGCGGATCGGCGGGGGCGGCGAATTCCGGCTCTGGGTTCCCGAGATGGCCTCGGGACGTAACCCCGACGTGGCGGTCGTCTTCCACGGTACGCCCAAAGACAATCGGGGGCGTCGACGCCCCGCCCTCGTCGTCGAGGTCGTTTCCGAAGGAGGCGAGGATCGGGATTATCGGACCAAGCGTGAGGAATACTGGACGTTCGGCGTTCAGGAGTACTGGATCGTCGACCGCTCGCTCCGCTCTGTCCTGACTTTGATCCGCCAGGGAGAGTCCTGGATCGAGCGCGTTTCGCTCAACGATGACGTCATCGCGAGCGACTTGCTCGCCGGCTTCGTGGGGACCGTCGCGGAGCTTTGGGCCGACGTGGACGACGAGGATTGAGTGGCGAAAGACCGATCTTGAGAAAAATTGTCCTGTCAAGCGAATTTTCCTTGGAATTCGCGACGGATTTGGTTACTCTTGACAAGAACCGACTCCGGCGACAGGGCGATGACCGGCCTTGCCAGTCTGTCCCTTCGCTGCTTCATCGAGGTCATCGCTTGGTTTTCGCAGTCCGACAGGTCCGGCCAGGGAGGCTGCCGGTGATTCTCACGACGGGCAGGATGGCCGTTTGAACCGCGACAGTCCTTCGGTTTCGAGGGCTGGTGTTCGCGGTCTTTTTGACTTTCGAATCGGGTGAACTTGGAATCGGATCTCGCGACTAATTCCCCGCTTGAGCTGCTCGGTCGACTGAACTTTGAACTGACTTTCCCCCGAAACAACCCCAACTTCCGCATGGCCTTCCGGCATGCAGAGGAGCGTGTCTCGTGAGCATGGGCGAAAGTGCCTACGATCGTATCAACGATTACGGCGCCGTCAAGATCGGGCTGGCCAGCCCCTACGACATCCG
>JAJYCH010000458.1 GCA_021778575.1 Planctomycetota bacterium | reverse complement strand
GGCGGGCATCATGGCGGTGAGTGCCAGGCTCACCAGACTCGTCGATCCGAGGGCAATCAACTTGGTAAAATTCATCGTCGTTTCTCCTGAGGTTGGACGGATCTCGTGACCTTCGTCACGACCGATCTCGTCGCGTCGAGAATGACCTAAAGCAGCGATCGTGCCGTGAGCCAATTCCCCGCAAAAACCTGGGTTTTTCGTCAGATTCGGGCGATTCCTGGGCGAGATCCCCCCGATCGTCCGGGGGGATCTCGCCCAAAAACCCGGTCGGCTCCTCGGAGCCCGGCCGGAAACAAGACAATCCATCGATAGCACGCAGCGGCCCGAGAGTTGCGTTATTGTATTGATGAGGATCGATGATCGATCCAACGATCGGCGTGGAACGAACCTGGATGCGAATACCCCTGAAAATTCAGATCGGCGTCGTGATCGCCATGTTCGTCGCAGCGCTGGCGGCGTTGGGCACGACGGGGGCGGGCGTCGTGGCTCGCGAGGGTCGGCGAGCTTCGGCCGGCGCGATCCTGGCGCGGGCCGGTTCGCTGCTGGCCGATCACGGACAGGCGATCCTCGCGGATGCGCCACTCTGGCCTTATGAAATGAGCCCCGAGGAATGGAACGTCATGGATCGCCGCTTGATCGAACAGTCCGTTGCCTCGCTCCGGTCGTTCGAGGGTGTCGAAGGGGGTTATTTCCTGCGCGACCATAAGCGTTTTCTCGGTGCATCGTTCCCCACCGAACTCAAAAAATCCAACCGCGACCGCCGGGGACAGAATGGACCGCCACCTCGTGAGATCGATCTGATCGAGATCCAGGCCGATGCCTCGATCCGCCGGAACCAACCCTTCTCGATCGTGGTCGACGTTCCCCCCAGCACCGTCGCAATCCGGACGGCACCGATCCTGGTCGAGGGTCAGGCGATCGCCGCGAGCTGGACAATGACCCGCCTCGTCGACCCGATCTTTCTCGACCGATCGGTCCAGGGTTACCGACTCTCCGCGGGGTTGGCCCTGGGGGGTATCGTGTTGGCCTTGTTATTGACCCTGAATCTGTCCAGGACGGTAACCCGTCAGAAGCTGGAGCGCGACCGGCTCCAGACCGAGCTGCGTCGGTCCGAGCGACTGGCCGCGCTCGGCAAGCTTCTGGCGGGCGTCGCCCACGAGGTCCGCAACCCGCTGGCCGGCATTCGCTCGACGGCTCAGCTCTGGCAGCGTGGGATTGGTCCCGATCCTGAGTCCCTCGACGACATTCTCGCCGAGGTAGATCGGCTCGACGGGATCGTCGAGCGCCTCCTGCATTTTTCCAAGGCCGACTCGCAAACCCTGTTACCAGGCAATCTCAATGACCTGGCGATCGAGGCGGCGAGGCTGGCGGCTCTCCTGGCCGAGCGGCATGACGTCCGGATCGAGACGACCCTGGCGACCGATCTGCCCAGTCCCCTGATGTCGGCTCCGTCAATCCTGCAAGTCCTCCGAAATCTCACGACCAACGCCATCCAGGCCATGCCTCAGGGTGGATTGCTCACGATCGCCACGCGATTCGATCCATCGACCCGGCGGATCGAGCTGGAGGTTGCCGACACCGGAACCGGACTGGAACCCGACGCCCTCGCCCATCTGTTCGAGCCATTTTTCACGACCAAGCCCACCGGGACCGGCCTGGGTCTGGCGATCGCTCGCGAGATCGCGCTGGCGCATCGTGGCGACCTGCTCGTCCGATCTCGCCCCGGCAAACCGGGCGCCTCATTCACCTTGATCCTGCCGGTTCACGACCGTTCGCACGATCGAGGTCTCGAAAGGAATCGCGATGTCCGAACCGTCTGACTTGATCCTGGTTGTCGACGACGACCGAACCATCCGCCGTAACCTTGTTCGGCTGGTCGAGTCGGAAGGTTTTCGCGCGAGTGAGGCCGTTGACGGCGACGATGCGCTCGAACGAATCCGTCGCGATCGACCCTCGGCGGTGTTGCTTGACCTCAAGATGCCCGGACGCGATGGACTCGCCGTCCTGGAAGCGCTGGGACCGACATTGCTGACCGAGCTTCCGGTCATCGTGATCACCGCCTTCGGCGGGTCGGCACCGGCGATCGAAGCCATGAGACGCGGAGCGTATGATTATCTGACCAAGCCATTTGACCTTGATGAGGTGATGCTGACCCTGAAACGGGCGATCCGCCAGAGCACTCTCGCGAGTGAGGTCCGCGATCTTCGGAATCAGGTCGGGGCGACCCCGACGACCGCGTTCGGCGCCGAGCCGGAGCCCGAACTGGTCGGCCAGAGCGCCGCGATCCGCGAGGTCTTCAAGGCGATTGGCCGCGCCGCCGCGACCGAAGAACCCGTTCTGGTCGTCGGCGAGAGCGGGACGGGAAAGGAACTGGTTGCCTCGGCCCTCCATCGCCACTCGAAACGGCAAGCCGGTCCGTTCGTCAGGGTCAACTGCGGGGCGCTGCCCGAAGGACTCATCGAGAGCGAGCTGTTCGGGCACGAACGAGGCGCTTTTACCGGAGCCGACCGGATGAAGCCCGGCCGGTTCGAACGAGCAAGCGGCGGCACGATCTTTCTCGACGAGGTCGGCGAACTTCCTCCATCGGCTCAGGCGAAGCTCCTCCGCGTCCTCCAGCAGCGTGAATTCGAGCGAGTCGGCGGGACCGAGATTCTTCGAGCCGACGCTCGAGTCGTCGCCGCCACCCACCGCGACCTCCCTCGTGAAGTCAGCGCGGGGCGATTCCGGGAAGACCTTTATTATCGCCTCGACGTGATCCGGATCGCCATTCCGCCGCTGCGTGATCGTCCCATCGATATCGCTCCGCTGGCCGAGCAGATCCTCCGGAGGCTCGAACGGAAGTATGGCTGGACCGGACTCTCGCTTTCGCCCCAGGCCCTGGAGGTGATTCTCGGCAGTCCGTGGCCGGGGAATGTTCGCCAGCTCGAAAACACCCTGGCTCGATCGGCGATCACGGCCCGGGGTCGCGCGATTTTGCCGGAGCATCTCCAGATCGTCGAGCGAACCGATCCTTCGATCCCCCTGATCGACGAACCGGCCGAGGAATTACCGCTCCGGGCACTCCTGGCCGAGGTCGAGCGTCAGGCCATCCGTCGGGCCCTCGTCGCTTGCTCCGGGAACCGGACCCGGACCGCCGATCGGCTCGGGATCAGCCGACGCCAACTGTTCGATAAAATTCGCGAATATGATCTCTTGCCCGACGCCCCCGATGACTAAAATTGGCCCGACAGTTGCTTCGGTAAGCAACCTATTCCGCGGAATCTGATCAGCATGGCGGACGAACCTGGCCGGTTCGACTATGCTAAGTCAGGTTTTGTCGTGGTCTCATCCACTGGCGACATTGCTCGTCCGTGCCCGATCGACGCGCCCTTGCCAGTTTCATTGGCAGGTGATCAGCGGGGACTCTCTCGAATAGAGGCGGTTTGCCGATGAGTTTCGCCCTCTGGGGACTTGGTACCGCACAGCCGAGCCAATCGATTCCGCAAGAACTCGCGGCTGAACTCTCCAGCAAGGTTTCCGGCCACGACGCCGAGCAAACCCGTCGACTGGCCGCGCTCTATCGTCGCTCCGGTGTCAGGAACCGCCACGTCGCCCTGCTCGATCGGCTCGATCTGAGCGCGACGCCCGATGGTTCGCTCGGGGCCTCGACCGCCCAGCGGATGGAACATTACGAAGCGGCAATCCGCCCACTCGCTCGCGAAGCGGCCCGTAACGCACTGACGGCGGCCAAAGTTCCGGCCATCGAGATCACGCATCTGGTGACGGTTTCCTGCACCGGGTTCTCCGCGCCGGGATTCGACCTGGGGCTATTCACCGGGTTGGGGCTCGACCCCGGCGTGCAGCGGACGCATGTCGGCTTCATGGGCTGCCACGGAGCTTTGAACGGGCTCCGGGTCGCGAATGCATTCGCAACCAGTGACCCTTCGGCTCGCGTTCTGCTTTGCGCCGCGGAACTCTGTAGCCTGCATTTTCGCTTCGGGTTCGATTCGGACCAGGTCGTCTCGAACGCCCTCTTCGCCGATGGAGCGGCGGCCGTCGTGGGCGGGGCCGGTTCCCCAAACCACCGCGACGCCTGGCGGCTCGTCGTCAGCGGATCGACACTGATGCCCGAGACCGAAGACGCGATGAGCTGGAAGATTGGCGACCACGGCTTCGAGATGACCCTGTCGGCCCGGGTCGCCGGCCTGATCGCCGAGAACCTACGCCCCTGGCTCGTCGGCTGGCTTCAAAATCAGGGTTTAGCACTTGATCAGGTCGGTTCGTGGGCGATCCATCCCGGCGGTCCCAGAATTCTCGATGCCGTCGAATCAGCGCTTGATTTGCCTCGATCGGCGACCTCCGAATCACGCGATATCCTCGCCAGTTGTGGCAATATGTCCTCCCCCACGGTCTTGTTCATCCTCGATCGCCTGATCCATCAGAACGCCAGACGGCCCTGTGTCTCGCTCGCTTTCGGGCCGGGCCTGGCCATTGAGGCCGCACTCTTCCGTTGAGAAATCGTCATCCGATCCTATCATGAATAATCGCTACGATATCGCCATCGCCGGGGCTGGACTGGCCGGAGGGTCTCTCGCTCTCCGGCTCGCTCGCCGAGGTTATTCGGTCGCGTTATTCGACCCGGCGGCATTCCCGCGTGACAAGGTTTGCGGCGAATTCCTCAGCCCGGAATGTTGGGGAGGCCCCTCGCACGGTGGTTCTTCAAGGACGAGGTCGGCGGGCTGGTCGACGGTCATGGGAGCCTCCGAAGGCGTTGCTGGGCGGGCGATCGCGCCGGTCACCGCGGCGGAGCCCGAGTCTGGCATCGACGCACGCCGCGGGC
>JAJYCH010000457.1 GCA_021778575.1 Planctomycetota bacterium | reverse complement strand
GGAGAGCTAGACCTCGGCCGGGGCGAGGACCGACGACTGTTCGCGAGCGCCGGGGAGAACCGGAAGATGGACGGATTCGACACGCCAGCCGTGATGCTTCAAGACACCACGAAACGGCGGCGAACCTTGCACGTTGCCGGTCAGGCGGATCGATGCGGGGTCGAAATCAGGCGCGATCGTGACCTCGGATTCCTCGGCGCCGGGCAGGATCGGCGTGATGGTCAAGTAATCGCGCAACGCTTTGCGACAGCCACGATGGATGTCACGAACGGCCGCGCCGACCTGATCGTCCGAATATCCGTCGATCTCTTCCTGAAGAAAGTCGACGAGTCGACCATCGCGCTGCAGGACGGTGAGCACGCGGAGATCGGGACCGGTGGGAGCCTTGCTGAGCAGCCCTTCGACCCGGCTCGCGAAGTCGGGCTCGGTCCAGCTTTTCCAGAGAGCCACCCACCCCAGAAGAAAACGATTCAAAGCCAACGCTCCCGACGAATTCAACCGGCGGCGAACCCTCGAAATCGGTTCGCGCGAATCAGATAGAGTCAGTGTAACCTGACAGTCGAGACTTGAGAACTCGCCAGTAAATCCGACGCTTTAACCACCTGGTTTACACCAATCGCCGGAGTCTCGGAATAACAGGTATTGCTTCGACCTGACGGATCGACCTCGACGGTGATCACGGGGCACTTCTCATCAGGCCGCTGCTGTCCGAAGAACGCTCATTTCGATTCGACACTCGGGACGTCGACTCCTCGGGCCGGGGGGAGTGACGAGGTTCTCGGACGCTGCTTGCCGACCGACGAATCGCGGACGATCCGACGGTCCTGGTCTGGGACGGTTGCTCTCAGGGTCCGGGGACTGGAGTAAATGAATTGCGAATCCTGGTGGCAGCCGGCGGCCACCAGGCTTCCGAAAAGAATCGGAAAGCCGAGAACGGCAACGGTTCGGGCGTGGTTCATGGCACCCGGCTTTCGGATCAGGTAGACTTGTATCGTTCGAGACAAAACTCTCGGTCGCGAATCGATTCTGATCGGTCAATTATCACCGAGAATGTTCCGGGGGCCGGCTGAATTCAGGTGCTTTCGAGCGAATTCAGGTCGGATCACATCGATTGGGGAGATCACGACCGCCATGCGTTCTCTCGTGGTCGCCGAGAAAAATGGTGTGCTGATCGTCGTCGTGGACGATGCCGCCACGCTCAATGAAGGACAGGCGGTCGGCCTTCGACAGTCGCTTTACAGTCTTCTCGAACAAAACAAGCCGGCGCGGCTGGCTCTCAACCTGTCGGCGATCGACTATATCTCCAGTACCGGAATCGCGCTTCTGGTCGGGACTCAGCGTCGCGTCGAATTCGGGGGCGGTCACCTGATTTTGTTCGGGCTTCAGTCCGATGTCCACGAACTGTTTCGGGTCATGAAACTGGTCAACCTGTTCGAAATCGTCGCCGATGAGGACCAGGCGGTCGAACTACTTTCTCCCCCACCTTCCCACTAATCCTTTCTCTCGTTTCCCTTAACACCCCTGGCCCCCTAAATTGCCGGGTCGCTTGAAGTTGAGTTGGTGGCTCGGTCGAAGACTAGGTTCGTAGCCTCAGTCCGTGGTCCGGACCGGCGTCGGAGGTACGGGACGCATTGTCCTTGTACCGGACGACTTCGGCTCGGTTCATGGTTTGAGAGTGTGTTCCCCGGTCGGCCCATCCGAGTCAAGGACGGCGACCTGGGCGTTGGATCGTTCCGGTATCGGGATGACCGGAATCAGGATCTTCGCGCCGGGTTGTCGGTGAAGGGAGTCTCCCATGAGTTCCAAGCGTCGGCGGTCTGCCCGACCCGACCCGGCCCGGTTCCGGCTGGGGTCAAATCTGGAGAGCCTGGAGCAGCGTCAACTGCTGGCTCAGTCTCCCTATCTTCCGCTCACTGCTTATCCGACGACGGATGTCCAAACCTTCAGACACCCGGGTCAGGTCCCCATTGGTTCGGTCGCCACCCAGACGATTCCGTCGGCCGCCAGCCTGGTTGGCTACTCGAATGAAGGCAAGCTGGTCACCGGTCAGGATCGTCAGGGGAACCGCTGGCAGCTCCAGCTCACGGGTCCCGGCGAGATCATCGTCACCGACACGACGCCCAACGACGGCGTGCTTGCCGACAACATTAATACGATCACCCTGGTCGGCACGAGCCCGACGAAATCGGTCCTGACCGGAACCGTCCAGCAGCCTTACGCGCTGCCGAACGATGCCAGCCTTCTGCCGACTCTCGGCACCACGTACTTCAATAGTCTTCAGGCTCTGCAAGGGGTCAAGACGATCATCCTTAACGGCTTCATCTTGACCGACACGATCACCCCGCCCGGTTCGCAGGCCCTCTCGCCCGCCGAGACCTCGCTCAACCAGTCGACCGGGATCAACCTTCACGGTGGCGTCGGCAAGCTTGACTTCCAGGGGATCGATGGCCGATTCCCGGCGTCGTTCAACCCGGTTCCGATCAATGTCGTCATCGGCAACCCCACGACTCCGTTGACGGTCAAGCCGTCGATCCGGATCGACCGGATTTACAATACTTCGTATGACGACACGGCGTTCACTTCGACCGGTACCGGGACGATCCCGACCGGACCGCTGACATCGCCGACGATCAGCCTGGTCGTCAACGGCACGATCGCCAACTTCAACGTGGTCTCGATCACGCAGCAGCCGGACCACTCGCAAAACTACCCGCCGGTCAACCAGTCGATCCTGACGGTCCCGACGGAGTTCATCCCGACCGGTTCTGCGGCCCTCGAATACCAGTTCCCGATCGTGGGAACCACGGGTCGAACGGCCATTCAGACCAACGCCGTCGGCAACGTCCGGGTCTCCGGGGCCGCGACGAACGTCACGTTCTCGAAGTCGGCTCAGCCGTTCACGAACAGCCTCACGGGGCTGAACTCGGTTGGCTCCGCGACCTTCGGCTCGACCACCGACGCCGTCGCCATCGACTCGCGGGGGAACATCGGCAAGCTGACCTTCAAGAAGGGGCTCGGCAGCCCCGCCGGCAACGTGTCGAACCCGGTCAACTACGGCCAGCCGTCGTCGCAAAACGGCTACGCGGCCAGTGGCAACATCGCCGTTCAGATCGCGACCGAGGGAAACATCGGCAGCCTCAATGTCGGTCCGGCCAACTCCGTCGCCCAGACCGCGCAGAACCCGGCCCAGATCCCGGACGGGATCGGCGGAATTCATTACGTTACCCGGCCAGGGACCGCCGTGACCTCGTCGCTGGTGGCCACCGCCGGCTCGATCGGCAAGACCAATATCACCGGAGATCTTCAGAACTCCGAGATCAAGTCCGGTTACAGCTACGCATCGGCCGTCCAGGGAACCAGCGGAGTGGCTGGTACGAGCAAGATCGGCAAGGTCAGGCTCGTCGGCAACCTGATCAACTCGGTCATCTCGGCGTCGTACAACCCCAACGATGGGATTTACGGCAACGGCAACGACTCGGCCGGCAACGGAACCATCACGGGAACCCAGACCGGCCAGAACTTCGTGACCACGACCGGCCGGACCGTGCTAGGCAACCAGGGAAGCGGCGTCTACGCCCGCTATACCAGTGCCCACCCCAAGAAGGTCGTCAGGAAGAAGTGATCGTCGAGATCACGAGAGCGAACGGGCCGGACTTCCGCCTGATGGGGAGGTCCGGCCCGGCTTCGTTTCGAAAATCGTGTTCCTGGAGCGAGCCATCGGATCACCAGCGCCAGAGCGCGGTTCCCCAGTTCAGCCCCGCGCCAAACCCTGAAGTCAGGATGATATCGCCGCGCCGGATCTGCTTTTCTTCGAGGAGTTCGTCGAGCGCGATCGGAATCGATCCACCCGAGGTATTGCCGTAACGTTCGAGATTCTTGTAGACGGCATCGCGATGGAACCCCAGGACATCACTGGCCGCGTGAATGATCCGGATATTCGCCTGGTGGGGGATGAACCAGCGTACTTCTTCAATGGGCAGATTGGCCTTGGCCAGGACCGCCTGCGCCGAGTCGGCCAGGATTCTGACTGCCCATTTGAAAACGGCTCGACCGTCCATCGTGAGATACTGCAAGCCCTGGTCGAGAGCCTCGGCCGTCGGCGGCATCCGGCTTCCGCACGCCGGGCGATTGAGCAGGTCGCCCCCCGACCCATCGGTGCCCAACTGATAGGCCAGCATCCCTTGCTCGGGTGAGCCGGGAGCGAGCAGGACCGCCCCGGCACCGTCACCGAACAAGGGGAAACTCTTTTGATCGCCAGGATTGATCACCCGGCTATTGCAATCGGCACCAATGACCAGAGCCCGTTTACTGGTCCCGGCCGCGACGAACTGCGCGGCGGTGGCCAGAGCGTAAACGAACCCGGCGCAGGCGGCTTGAAGATCAAAGGCCGGGCAGTTCAGCTTCATCCGGTCCTGAACCAGGCAGGCGGTCGAAGGGAAGCTCATGTCGGGCGTGAAGGTCCCGACGACCAGGAGGTCGACCTCCGACGGATCGCAACCCGCCGCCTTCAGGCAGCGCTGGGCGGCGTGGACGGCCAGGTCGCTGGTCGCTTGGTGAGGCAGGGCAAACCGACGCTCGGTGATTCCCGTCCGATTGACGATCCACTCGGGATCAAACCCGTGAGTGACCTGGAGGTCGTGATTGGTGATCACATTGTCGGGAAGGTAGCGGCCGGACCCCAGAATCTGCACGCCCGTCAGTGTCCGGGTTCTTGCTTCGGGATGCAGTGGACCAATGCTCATGGGCGATCCGCGACGGTCTCAAACCGGGTTGCGACGCGTCTCCGCGCCTTGGAGGGACGCCTGGAAAAAGGGCCAAA
>JAJYCH010000456.1 GCA_021778575.1 Planctomycetota bacterium | reverse complement strand
TCTTCGCTGACGCTCGACACACCCTACGTTTATTAATAGATAAATGGGATCAGTCGCCAGGTTCGCTGGCGATAAGATTCATAAGCCTCACCAAACTCTTGATCGAGTAGCGTTTCCTCAGCGTGCAGAACCGGCAGGAACGCCGGGAGCAGGAGCGCCACGAGGATCAGGCCAATCCCGCTCCGGAACACGAGTGCCCAGCCGATCGCCCCGAGAAACGCCCCGGCGTAACTGGGATGCCGGACGAATCGATAGAAACCGGCGTCGATCAGGTCATGTCGTTCCTGACTCGCCAGCGGCCAGGTGAACCGTTTCCCGAGCACGAACATCGGTCCAACTCGAAAGACAGCCCCAACCACCATCAGCCCCAGGCCGAGATAGCGTGTCAGATCACCATCGATGGTCCAGAAATCGCGTCGATCGGCATAAGCTGGTAACGAGGCAATCCCCAGGCTCAAGACGACCAGAGGCGCAAGCATCCACCGATCTTTCGAGTCGGCCCGGACGCATCCGCCGAGGTTGATCCCGCTGAACAGCGAGATCAAGGCGGCCACGCCGATGATCGCGAACGCCCCAGCGCGGGCGGGATGAGCCAGGATGCCGATCACATTTCCCCAACCCGTCGCGGCCAGGCCAAAAAACAAGATGAGAGCCAGGATCGTGATCAGGAAGACGCCGAAGCTTGCCGGGGGCTTGTTCAACTCGGAATCCTCAAGCGAAGTCTCACTGAGTGACGTAGATTTTGGGAAGCCTGAGCTTCAATTGAGCGACCCCAGCATCGGTCACTTTGGCCGTTTTTAGCTCCAGGCTGACCAGTGAAGGCAAGTTCTTCAGATGTCGCAACCCTTCATCGCTGATCCGATCCGTTCGAAGCCGCAGGGTTTCGAGTTTCTTGAAGCACGTGACAGCAGCGAGGCCGTCATCGTCGATTGGACATCCTGATAAACCTAGTACTCTGAGATTCGAGAGATGGCGGATCGGTTCGAGCGACCGAACTCCGCAATGGTTCAGGTCGATCCAGAAAAGATCTTTCATGTCTCGCAGTGAATTGAGTCCGGCGGTCGTCACTCGGGACGCGTTATGAAAGTCAAGACTTTGCAACTTGGTCAGCCCTCTCAAATGAGCCATTCCGGCGTCGGTCAGTCCGCTCGACTCGCCGAGTCTCAACAACCTGAGCGACTTCATTGGAGCGATCTGTGGCATGTCCTGATCGGTGATTGATCCGAGACTCAGAATCTGGAGGTTCCTCATTCGCTTGAAATGCATCAGGCCAGCGCCGTGAATGTCCGCATTCGCATAGAACTCTTTCAGTCCCGTCAAATTCGACAGGAAAGCCATCCGCTCATCGGTCAAGCCCTCTGTGTCGTTGAAAATGATCCTCTCGAGCGTCGAGAGCCTTCCGATCTGAGCCATGAGGTGATCATCAACGATCGGTGCCGGGTTCCGAGCATCACCCAGAAATTCGACGTCCCGAAAATAATCCGGGCCGAGACGATCGATCAACCACTGAAGCCATTGGGGGTTCTTGACCGAGGGATCGAACCGTGTTTCCGACCATCCCCAGCGAAAGGTCAGCGAGAACCCCGCTCGTTCGAGGTCGGCCACCGCCTTCCGCTGCACCTCGGCTCGCTGAATAATCCATCCCAGAGCCAGCGCGATCACGAGAATCAGAGACATCAGCGTTCGGAGGCTGAGCCGGAGTCGCGGCCTGCGATCGAGGGCTGGAAATCGGCTCGTCCGAGTCGTCATGAGTGATTGCCTCCTGCTGCTGGAAACGTCGGTTCATTTCGCCGGAAACGTCCTGATCGGTTCCACGACCTCGACCGTGATCGTGTCACTCGCGCCAACAATCGACTCACCAGGGAGACTCGTCCCGTCGATTGGCGTGAGGATGACGGTGTAGAATCCCGGCTGGCTCGGCATCTTGAATTTCATCTGATAGGTTCGGATACCCGATTTTTTTGGTTCGAGATCGACGATGTTGAAGGCCGCATAAATGAGCGGCGAATATTGAGCGCTGGTGGGTCGATTCTTGCCCTCCACCACAATGGCTCTGACGATATCATAATCTGGCTTGATCATTGGCTTCAGGCCATGAATCGCGGCTTCCGCATTTTCAATCTGCATCTTCCGGATTGTCCGGTTCAATTCGTCGAGATTCCTGTCTTGCCCGATCTTCTTGAGCGCTTCAAGTCCTTCCTCGGCCGTCTTGAGCGCCGTCTCCCGATCTTGCGTCAGGTCTTCGGGAGGAAAGACCTGGCCCAGGATCGTGACGAATCCGTCGGGTTTGATTGTCGAGGAGTATTCGGTCACGTTGATGATCTTGCTCTCATCCCGCGTTTCCTTGCCTCGTTTGTGCGTGATTTTTTCTGGTTTGGCGCCGTTGGTCTGAGCGATTGCTTCGTTGGAATAGAATTCGCCCAGGAAAAGCAGTCCGATGAACAACGGTAAACATTCCAATGGGCGCATGACGTTCTCGCCTCCAGAAACGATCGCTTCACAAGAAGAGGAACCGATCCATCGACCGAGTTCGGACAATCTCCAGTCAGAGTGAAACCGAAAAAGTCGTGCTGACCTCCCCGTTCTGAGCGGAACTCGATCAAATTGTGATCGAAAGGCAAGTGCCGTGAGGTATTTGCCGAAATTATCATTACAATCGGAACCTTGTCGAGCAAGGCTTGACGCAATCCAGCTTTCGACGTACCCCCGGTCGACTTTCGGCCATTCCATGAAGGAAATATCCATGGCGCGGATCTGCCTGATCAATCCCCGGTTCCCCACCTCGTTCTGGGGCTTGAACCACGGCCTCCCGCTCTTGAATAAAAAGTCGAACATGCCGGTACTGGCCCTGCCGACCATCGCCGGGCTCACCCCCGCCGAGCATGAAGTGACCTGCATCGACGAGAATATCGAAGACATCGACTTCGACTCACTCAAGCAATACGACATCGTTGGCCTCACCGGTATGACCGTGCAGCGCGATCGGATGCGCGAGATTCTCATGGAGCTGCACGCTCGCGATATCTTTGTCGCTGTCGGCGGCCCGTGGATCACCGTGGCCGAAAACTGGTTCGATGGCTTCGTCGACGTCATTTTCATTGGCGAGGCCGAGGAGACCTGGCCCCAGTTTCTCAACGAGTGGAAGCAAGGGTTACATCAATACCGCTACGAGCAGATCGAAAAGACCGACATGGCCAAGGTTCCGCTCCCCCGGTACGACCTGGTCAAGTACAAAGAATATGCGATGGGCTGCGTCCAGACCTCGCGAGGCTGCCCGTTTCAGTGCGAGTTCTGCGACATCATCGTGATCTTCGGCCGGAAGCCCCGGATCAAAACATCCGAGATGGTGGTGTCCGAGATCGACGCCCAGTACAAGCTCGGCGTTCGCGTGATCTTTCTGGTCGACGATAACTTCATCGGCAACAAGAAGGCCGCGAAGGTCATCCTTCGAGCCATCATCGAGTGGCAACATGCCAATGGCTTTCCGATGGCGTTCTTCACCGAGGCGTCGCTCGACCTCGCCGAAGATGACGAGTTGATGAAGCTCATGGCCGACGCCGGCATGGTCGCCGTCTTCATCGGAATCGAGAGCCCGGATGAAGACGCGCTCCGTGAGACCAAGAAGTTCCAGAATGTCCGGGGCGGGATCGTCGAGCGAGTCAAGAAGGTCCAGGACGCGGGGATGGAAGTTTACGCCGGGATGATCGTCGGGTTCGACTCCGATGATGAGACCGTCTTCGACCGACAGTACGCGTTCCTCCAGCAGGCCCGGATCGTCGGAGCGATGGCTGGAATGCTCTCGGCGATCCCCAAGACACCGCTCTACGCGCGGCTCGAAGCTGAAGGACGGCTCGACAACGCGGCGGCCGACGACCCCAATATCGCCACCAACGTCATCCCGCTCAACATGACCCGCGAAGTGATGCGCGACGGCTGGCTCGACCTGATGATCCGGCTCTACGAGGCCGAAAGCTACTTCTCACGCTTCAACGATCTGTTCGTCGAAGGACGAATCCCTCTGGCCAGCGCCAAGATGGACTGGCTCCGCAAGAACCAGTTCGGCAACTATCTCAAGTTGCAAACCTTGACGATCCTGGCCGCGGTGGGGATGCTCGCCAAGATCTGGACCGACCCCCGAACCAAGATCGATCGACCGGTCTACGCCAAGTATCTCAAGAAGCTGATCGCCGCCCGTCGTCCGCCTCGGCTGCTGTTCCAGTTCGCGTTCAAGTGCGTCATGCACACCCACTTCGCCACGATGACCCGACAGATGGCGAAGGGGGAATCGCGTCTGGTAAATACTTGATCCCAGATTCCGGTCGTTCTCCCGACTCGGAAACTTGGCCGATCCCGATTGAGTTTCGCGAGGTTGAACTCATGAAGTCCGATCCACTCATCAGGATGTTTTGCGACGGAACCGTCTACTCGTTCGAACGGGCCAACGAACATTCGCGTTTCACGTTCGGCGGACCGCTCGAAGCTCGGCTGACAGGAATGCTCCCGCGCGGCCCTCACCCGCTCCATCAGGTCGCTCGTCTACCTCTTTTTCAGCTTCCCGAGCTTCGCGAGCGGTTCGGATACGCGACGCTTTCCTTGATCTATGGGTTCACTTACGAAGATTGTGAGATCAAGTATCGGATAAAATCCACGGGCTCGATCGACATCCTCGCGATGTCGCCTAAGCGATCGTCCGAGGATTTCCCTTATGCGAATTACCCGCTCCTGCTTCCTTACGTGCCGCTGACCCTCTCCGAAGTGAGCCCCTGTACTTACGCGGAGTTTGCGGATGAAACGACGAACCTCGTCACCGATCAACCCTCGGAGT
>JAJYCH010000455.1 GCA_021778575.1 Planctomycetota bacterium | reverse complement strand
GGCGATCTCGGCGACGTCGCCGTCGCGGCGATAGCGGAGCGTGGGCGGGGCGAGCGTCCGGCTTCCGCCGGGAAAGGCCCGGAGCCCCAGGTGGCGAAAGTCGCCCGACATCGGGTAACCCCGACTGAGGCGCTTGACCTGGAATCCGTTGCTGGCCCCCAGGCCGTAGCCAACCGGGCACTGGGTATAGTAAATCTGCTCCATTCCGACCCTCGCCCGTCGTGCCTCTGGTGGATCGAAGCTCCATCATAGTCCAACCCGCCGCGCCGCGAAGCCGGATTCCGGCGCGGATTCGGTTGGATCGATCGGCAAAGTCGTACTAAACATTCGAATCGTAACTCTCGCGAAGTGGCGACGGTCGCCGTATAATACGACCACAGTCGACCGCCTCGAAGTCCGGGACATTCGCCGATGAGTAGCGCCGGAATCTCGACCGACCTCGAACAAACCCTCCGCGACCGCTTCGGCCTGGAACAATTCCGGCCCGGCCAGCGCGAGGTGATCGAGAACGTCCTGAACCGCCGCGACGTCCTCTGCGTGATGCCCACCGGCGGCGGCAAGAGCCTCTGCTACCAGCTTCCGGCACTCTTGCTCGGCGGTCCAACCCTGGTCGTCAGTCCGCTGATCGCCTTGATGAAGGACCAGGTCGACGCCCTGCTCGAACGAGGGCTCCGGGCGACCCTGCTGAACAGCACGCTCGACCTCGCCGAACAGAAAGAGCGGCTGATCGAGATCGAAGCCGGTCGATTCGACCTGGTCTATGTCGCGCCCGAGCGGTTTCGGAGCAGCCGGTTCCTGGAGACCATGTCCCGGATCAAACCGGCGCTTCTGGCGGTTGACGAGGCGCACTGCATCTCGCAATGGGGCCACGACTTCCGGCCCGATTACGCGAGGATCGGCCACGGTCGGCGACTGATCGGCTCGCCCCCGTGCATCGCCTTGACCGCCACCGCCACCGATATTGTCCGCCGCGATATCTCGGACCAGCTCGATCTCAACGATCCGGCCCTGTTCGTTACCGGCTTCGATCGACCGAACCTGAGCTACGCCGTCGTCGATGCCCGACGCGATCAGGAAAAGCTCTCCGCGCTTGCTGAGACCTTGAGCCGAAATCCCGGCTCGGCCATCGTTTATGCTTCGAGCCGGGCACGGTGCGAGTCGATCGGCCAGTTCCTCGAAAAGGATCTGAACCGCAAGGCCGTCATCTATCACGCCGGTCTCGGTCGGGACGAGCGAACCCAGGCTCAGGACCGGTTCATGAGCGGCCAAGCTCAGGTGGTGGTCGCCACCAACGCCTTCGGAATGGGGGTCGACAAGCCCGACATCCGGTCGGTCATTCATTTCAACCTGCCGGGAACGCTCGAAGCCTACTATCAGGAAGCCGGCCGGGCCGGTCGCGATGGCCATCCTGCCGATTGCACGTTGCTTTATGCCCCGGGAGACCGATTTCTCCAGGAAATGTTCATCGAAAACGAGTATCCCCCGCCCGATGCCGTCTTTCGCGTTTATGAATATCTCCGATCCATCGATGCCGACCCGATCGAGCTGACTCATGCCGAGATCAAGGAAGCCTCGCGGGTGGACCTGAACGAGTCGGCCGTCGGGACTGCGCTGAAGATCCTCGAAGGGGCAGGGGGGGTCGAACGGTTTCGTCCTCGCGAGAACATGGCCATCGTCCGGATCAACGCCGAGGCCGACGATCCCAGCTTGCTCGACCGGGTGAACCCCAACGCCCACGTCCAGACCGTGGTGCTTCGGGGCGTCGAGGGGCTGGTCAACCGGAGGTTCGGCGAGTCGGTCTACTTCCATCCCGACGACTTCGCCGCCCGGCTCGGACTCGATCGACCGGCGCTCACCCGGGCCTTGAAAAACCTCGCCCAGGATCTGCCGATCGATTATGTCCCGCCCTTCCGAGGCAACGCCGTCCGGGTCAACGATCGCTCGAAGCGGGCGCGCGATCTGGTCATCGACTTCAAGGCCCTCGACCAGCGGAAACAGCGGGAATATGCCAAGCTCGATCGGATGATCAAGTACGCCACGTCGACCAAGTGTCGCCGGTCGTACATCCTGGGCTATTTTGGCGACGCAAACGTCAATCAGTGCGGCCGTTGCGACAATTGCGGGCCAGCCGAGGGACGGACCGTCACTCCGGCCCGGGCGATCGAGAGCGAATCCGCCCGGGAAGTGATCCTGAAGGTGCTCTCAGGCGTGGCCCGGGGACGCGGCAAGTTCGGCAAAGGGGCGATCGCCCAGATGCTGATCGGCTCGGGCTCGGAGCGGATCGAGAAGATGGGGCTGACGAAACTGAGTACCTTCGGGATCTTGCCCGGCTTCGGCCGGACCGAGGTGGCCGAGTTGATCGATTCCCTGACCCGATCGGGACTGGTCGAGACCCGCGACATCGAACCGAATCGGCCGGTCATCGATATCAGCGAATCGGGCCGCGACTATCTCAAGGCGAAGGCAGACGTCCCGCTCCAGCTCACCCTGTCCGACCCGACCTTCCGGAAGGTCAACCTCGGTGGAATGGAACGGATCACCCCGTCGCCCGCCGCGAATCGCCCGGCTGAGGTCGATACGCACGGATCGGACGAAGGATCAGCCAGCGCCCACTCGACTGACCCGCTCTATGTCAGGCTCAAGGAGATGCGCCTGGCCTGGTCACGAGAATCGAACCAGTCGGCCCATACGATTTTCACCAACAAGACGCTCGAATCGCTCGTCCGCCAGCGTCCGCGCTCGCCGCACGAACTGGCGGCGATCAAAGGAGTGGGGCCGGTTCTCCTCGAACGGTTCGGCTCCCAGATCCTCGAAGCGATCGCTGCCGGCGAATCGGAGTCGCCCCGCCCGGCTCCGACCGGAGAAGTCGCCCGGCCCGAACCGACCCGAGCACGACCGTCCACGGTCGCCGATCCTCGGCCGACTCCGCCGGTCCGGCCGGTCGAGCCGCCACCGCTGGCAACCGGTCCATCGACATCCTTCGTTCCGACCGAGGAATGGACCTGGCGACTGCTCGACAAGGGGTTCAGCCCCGACGAGGCGGCGGCGATCCGAGGTCTCGAACGATCGGTCATCATCCGCCACGCCACCTTGATGGCCCGAAAAGGGCATCCGATCCGGCTGGAAGGCTGGTTGTCGACCGAGTTGCTCGAAAACTGGCGGAGCCATCGAGCCACCGGCGCAACCGAGCCGCCCGAAGGCTCCGAGCCGGTCGAAGGGCTCTGGGGATTGTTCCTCGCCTGTCGGGATCGGCAGGATCGGACGACGAGTTCCGGGACGAACCACGAACCGGGGAGTCCTCGACCGTGAATCACCCCGGACCGTTAAACGACTCCCATGCCATGCGCTGCATGGAACTCTGGGGAGGCAATCGCGCGGTTCGCGAGGCCATAGCGACGCCGGGACTGGATATCTGGGTGTTCAGCGAGCCATTTCACGGTGACTCGCGCGGCGGCGACGTCCATTACGTCTCGCTCTGCGGGGGTGGAATTATCACCCGGCTCATCGTCGCCGACGTCTCGGGCCATGGTGAAGTGGTCGCCGGATTCGCCCATGACTTGCGCGACATGATGCGGCGCAACATCAACAGCAAGACGCAGAAGCGGCTGGTCAAGGCGTTGAACCGCCAGTTCACTGAACTGGCTCAACTCCAGCGGTTCGCCACGGCGGTTGTTGCGACCTATCTGGCCTCGACCGATCAGCTCACGGTCTGCAATGCCGCCCACCCCCGGCCGATCTGGTACCGGGCCGAGACTGCAACCTGGTCGATCCTCTCGCACGAGTCGGTCAACAAGGTTCCATCCGCGATGAACCTTCCGCTCGGGATTGACGAAACGGCGACTTACGACCAGTACACACTTCCGCTTGGACCGGGTGACCTGGTGGTGTTCTACACCGACGCCCTGACCGAGGCGATGGCTCCCGACGGGTCGCTTCTGGGCGAAAGCGGGCTTATCGAGATCGCTCGGACTGTCGAAGTCGCCAGTCCGGATCTGGCTGGCTCGGGGCTACTCGAAGGTGTCCGGCGATACCGGGGCGGGCTTGAATCGGACGACGATATCACGCTCCTCGTGCTTCGCCATCACGGCGGCCCACCCCGGAAGCTTTCGCTCGGAGAGAAGATCGACGTTTACGCCAAGGTCTTCGGCCTCAAGTCGGTTTAAGCTGCTGGAGCGTCAGACGGGCCCAGTTCAGCGCTTGCTTGGCGGCTCGCTGCTGGATCACGTCGCGCGGCTGTTCGGGACCGAGTTCCAGCTTCCGGGTCTGGGTTGTCTCGGCCGTTGCCAGGCCAAGATAAACCAGGCCAACCGGATGGTCGGGCGAGTCGCTGGTCGGACCGGCGATTCCCGTGACGGCGATGCCCAGGTCGGTCGAAAACTTGTCGCGGACGAGCCGGGCCATCTCAGCGGCGACTTCGGGGCTCACTGCTCCCGCCGATTCGAGCAGACTCTCGGACACTCCCAGAATCCGGGCCTTGGCCTGATTGGAGTAGGTGACGACGCCGCCGGGATAGAACTCGCTCACGCCCGGAATCGCCGTGAGCATCCGGGCGACCAATCCGCCGGTGCAGGACTCGGCCGTGGCGATCGTCCGACCGGTCCGAGCCAGTTCACGGACGACCGCGTCGACGACGTCCTCGGTCCCTTCACCGACGATCAGGTCGCCGAACCGCTCGTAAATCAAGGCGGCGGTCGGCTCGATCAAGGCTCGGGCCTCGGCCTCGGTGGTCCCTTCGGCGCTGATCCGGAAGGCAATGGTGGCCTCGGAGGCGGTGATTCCGACCTCGGGCTGACGCCCCCGAGCGGTCAGGTCGAGCGCGAGCGCCTCGATCTCC
>JAJYCH010000454.1 GCA_021778575.1 Planctomycetota bacterium | reverse complement strand
ATCTCGAACTCGGTCCCGTCGCGATTCACGCGCAAGGTGTTGGCCAGGTTCGACGAGCTGACGTGTCGGCCCGAGGCGTCGGTCACATCAAAGTTTCGGGCGTTGTGCGAGCCGTCCTTGGCCTCGAACGAGCAGCAGCCGTCGCCGTGGGTGAAGTAGAGCTTGCCGTCGAGCCCGAGCGTCATCCCGTGGACGCCGTGGTCGGAGTCGACGCCGCCGAAGCCGGTCAGCAAGATCGACCGCTTGTCGGCCTTGTCGTCGCCGTTGGTGTCCTCGAAGACGAGGATGTCGGGGCTATTGCCGACATAAACCTTCGCCCCTTTATATTTGCCATCCTTCCCATAAACTTCCTCGACGGCCAGGCCCATCGGGATCGGAAAGATGTTGTCGGCGAAGACGGTGACCTTGTCGGCCTTGCCGTCGCCGTTGGTATCTTCGAGGATCTTGATCTTGTCGGCCCCTTCGATCCGGGGAAACTTCTTGCTGTGGGTCATCCGGTAGTTCTGCCCCTCGGCGACCCAGACCCGGCCTCGCGAGTCGACGTCGATGTTGGTCGGGTTGTTGACCATCGGCTCGGAAGCGAACAAGGTGGCCTCAAGCCCCTCGGCCGGCTTGAGCATCGCGGCCGATTTGTCGGCGGAGACCTGAGCGAAAGCCAGGGATGACCATCCCAGGACAACAACGCCCAGGACCACCCCGAGGGCGAACCTCCGGCGCAAGCAGAGAAGACGCAACATGTATCAAGCTCCATCAATCTGGGGAGAGATCCTTCGCCGGACCCTGCGGCGCGTGGGGCGGATCAACCGCGACATTCTGCCGCGCCCCGACGGCCGAGTCCAGGGTTGAGGAGAGATGACCGGGAGGATTGCAAAGTGGTCGGACAATTGTAGGGTCCGCTCTGCGGACCGTGGTTTCGACCCACAAATCTCGAAGGTCCGGTGGTTGCCCCGTGGTCGGGTAAGGGACGCAACCAAGGTCCGCACAGCGGACCCTACCAGACTTCGAGGAGCTTGCTCCACGGCTGGGTGGCAGGGGTCTCCGGTACTCCGGAACCCCGGTTCCCCGATCCACTCTAACAGCCACGAACCGGGGTTGCGGAGTACCGACCCCCTGCCACCCCAAGAATCCACGGTCACACCCGAAGTCGATTTTACGCCTCCGACTTCTTTCCTTTCTTACCGAACGCGTAGGAAATTTCCGTGATACTGGCGACATCGATCATCACGACCTCGTCCCCTTTGGGCATTACAATGACGGTATTGCCGGTTCCCGACTGCCCCATGATTTCAGGGTGAGGGACGTGGTAACTCTCGCCCGAAGCCGTGATGATCGTGAACGGTTTGAACGGACGAAGCTTGTGGGCGGATCGAATTGGGTCGGGCTGCATGGCGGTTTTTGACTCCAATGGTCGCTGCCTGGTTGTCCACCAGAATTCAGCATAATTCTTCAAGGCGACAAAGTCACCCTCCGCTCCAGCAACCGGGTATCGTTCTCGATTCTGGAAATCTTCGGTAGAACCCCACTCGTTCCCACGCTTCGCGTCGGCCTTTTCGTTTCGGCGACTGGGTTCGAAAGCGGACGCGTGAGCATCTTCCCCAAAAATGCTGTTCGAAACCTCGGTCTGGTCGTGAATGTAGGGAACGAAGGCATTATCCCGGACATTCACCGCGCCATCACGAGGGACCCGCTCATGCCCGCCAGTTCCGAAGCTCGGATTCAAGCGAATCGTCAGAACGCCCAGCGCAGTACCGGTCCGAAAACGATTGAAGGCAAAGCCCAGTCGCGACGGAATGGGCTCAAGCATGGATTGACCGGTTCGGGCGTTGTTCAGACGGATCAGGATGCGTCGGAGGTCGCGACTCGGTCGCGGGCGTTGCTCGACGAGCTTCAGCCTCGGTCGACGCTCGGCCGGGTTCTGGTCGGTCAACTGGCCACTCTCTCGGTCCGGATGGAACGGGGGGCGAAGCAGGAAGAAGCGGCGATTGCCAGCCGCGTCCGGCACTCGGCCGAGGTCTTCGATCGGGAGCGGAGCGACCGCGCCGAGGCCCTGTTCGTCGGGCTTGCCGAGGCCCCTCGCGAGACCCTCCGCGAACTGGCGAGATCGCCCGAAGGCGTCGATCGGCTCACCCTGGCCTTGACCGAACTGCGCGACGACCTGACCCGTTCGCCCCGGCCGTTGTGGTCGTATGCTCACTTTGAGAAACTTGCGAATCTGGTCGGATTTGTCCCTGATGATCCGAGAGCGGCAGACATGAAAGGGCTCTCGCAGGCGGCCTGGGGCTACTTTGGCGGCTTGACCGAGGATCAAGGGGCCGGGCTCGACGCCCCCTCGCGTCAGGCCTGGGCTCGCGACCGGCTCCTCGAACGGATTGACGCCGAGCTGGCAGCCCTGGCGGCCCAGCGCGCGAGTCTGGATCTGGAAGCGATCGAACTCGACCGGATCGGAGCCGCCGACATCGCGCTGTTCGACCCCTCGCGCGAGGCCGCGCTGGCTCGTCGCTATGAAGCCGAGGCACGTCGCGGCTTCTTCAAGGCACTGAAAGAGTTCCGGGCCGTCGAGCTCGAAGCCGCCGAAACCATGCCGACTCCGGGGTCCGAAACGGTCGAGACGCCCGACCCGTTGGCTTCGTCTTGGGCCGGGCCGTCGCCCACGCTCCGCGAGCCGAAACCAGGGGCCGGAATGCCCTTTGAAATGGCGACCAACCGAATGGAAGGGGTGGCTCGGGGGCTCGACGGGCGGGTGGTGGCGATCGGTCGGTCGGGCTGAGCGAATTTCGAGCGATTTTGGCGGATCGGCGGGATCGCGGTGCGCGCCGAGGGTGGCGAAAATCGGGGTGATCGGACCTCTCGCCCCGGCTGGTTTGTGGTGACTATAATGGCAGAATGCAAGGTCCCGCTGTGCGGGGCGTTGTGTCGGACGCCAGGTCGAGGATTTGTAGCGAAGACGCACCGATGCGGTTGCGGTGGCATGATTGATTGGCCGATGTGGTGCGTCTTCGCTTGAAGCTCGACACACCCTACGGATCGCCAGTAAGGACCGGAGAATCCAGGAGGTTTCAGGCGATGGGCAGCGGCAAGGGTCTTGTCAGTCATGTCGTGACGGCGCTCGTCACTTTCGGCGCGGTGGTGGTCTGGACCGGTTATCGAAACCCCGCTCGACCGGCACCGGTCAACGCTCCGCCGGTCGAGTTCGCTTCGGCTCCGCTGCCCGCCCCGGCTCCGCTGCCGCCGGAGATCCTCAAGGCGGCGGATGTTGATGAACAGATTAATATTCGTGTTTATGCCAATACCAATCGAGGCGTCGTCAACATCACCACGGCGGCCAGTTCGGTGGGGATGTTCGGCGACGATTCGACCACCAGCGGCTCGGGCTCGGGCTTCGTGATCGATTCGAAAGGACATATCCTCACCAATTATCACGTGGTCGAAGGGGCCGATTCGGTCCAGGTGACTTTGGCCGACGGTTCGACACATGAGGCGTCGGTCATCGGGACGGATGCCTCGAACGACGTGGCGGTGATCCGGGTTGATGTCGCGACCGAGTTGCTTGCCCCGCTCAGCCTGGGAGAGTCGTCGGATTTGCTGGTCGGGCAAAAAGTCCTGGCCCTGGGCAACCCGTTCGGGCTGGAGCGGACCTTGACGACGGGGATCATCAGCAGTCTCGACCGGTCGATCAAGGCGAAGAACGGCCGGACGATCAAGGGCATCATCCAGACCGACGCGGCGATCAACCCAGGCAATTCGGGCGGCCCGCTCTTGAACTCGCGAGGCGAGGTGATCGGCATGAACACGGCGATTTTGAGCCAGGTTGGCCAGTCGGCGGGGATCGGGTTCACCGTGCCGATCAACGCGATCAAGCGGATTCTCCGACCGTTAATCGAGGAAGGGCACGTCACCAGGGCCGACCTTGGTTTGACCCGCGTTTATCGGACCAGCGATGGTTTGCTCGTACTGGGGCTGGTCGAAGGGGGGCCTGGAGAAACCGCTGGACTTCGGGCGATCCAGGTCAAGCGCTATCGTTACGGCAACTTCATCACCACCCGGCCCGACCCCGAATCGGCCGACCTGATCGTGGCGATTGATGGCAAGTTGGTGAAGACGTATGAAGATCTGTTAACCGAGGTCGAGGCTCACGCGCCCGGGCAAGAGGTGGTGGTGACTGTGATTCGCAAGGGGAAGAAGACCGAGGTTCCGGTCCAACTGGGTCGGTCGTCGTGATCAGGTTGAGTCGATTTTGCGGGCTGGAGCGATTGTTGCGTCGAGACGCGTCCGAGCCATGCGAAACGAAAAAGTAGGGTGGGTCGAGCCTGAGCGAGCCCCACCGTTAATGCGTGGTGGGGCTCGTTGCACTCGACCCACCCTACGGATTGCCGGAAAATTGCGACGGATCACCAGAGATTCGAGGACCACAAGGCAGGAGGGTCAACGACGGCTTCCGATTGCTTCGATCGCGGCATTCCGATCGCGAAAATCTCGTCCCGCCGGGAGTGGTGTATCTTGTCATGAGAGACCATTCGCGTCGGGCGCACCATGCTTCCTCATCGAGACCTGCCGGACGGATGCAGCCATCCATTCCTGGAACAGGGAGCGCCGGGCTATGCGGAGCCGTGAGATCAAACCTCGCCCATCATTCGGCCGAATGAAGCGTCCTCGTTTTCACGCTTCGCTGGAGCGGATGGAACCGCGGCAACTGCTGACAACGTTTGTCGTCACCAACACCAACGACAGCGGAGCGGGCTCGCTCCGGGCGGCGATCACGTCGTCGGATGCGCCTCACGCTGGTGCTGATAATATCGATTTCAACATCTCTTCCGCCGACCCCAATTTCAGCCCGGGCTCTCAAACCTG